>JBFIDI010000152.1:0-11256 GCA_041581405.1 Burkholderiaceae bacterium | reverse complement strand
GTCGTCGGGCGCCTGCGGCTGCGCGCCGCGGCCCGCCTGTCGACCGGGGGCAAGCCATGAACGGCCGCAGCACCAAGCAGGCCGCCGCGCCGACCTCGCACTACCTGCGGTGCGCCGGACGCGAGATCCACTACATGCAATGGGGCGGGCATCACGACAAGGTGCTCATCGCCTGGCACGGCCTGGCGCGCACCGGCCGCGACATGGACGCGCTGGCCGCATTCCTGAGCGCGCCCGAGCACGGTTATCGGGTCATCTGCCCCGACACCATCGGCCGCGGCCTGAGCCAGTGGAGCCCCGATCCGGACCAGGAGTATTGCCTGGATTTCTACGTGCAGATCGCCCGGGCGCTGGTCGACCAGCTCGGCCTGCAGCAGTTCGACTGGGTCGGCACCTCGATGGGCGGATCGATCGGCCTGGTGGCCGCGGCAGGCGCGTTGCGCGGGCGCATCACGCGGCTGCTGCTCAACGACAACGGGCCGGAACTGGCGGCCTCGGCGATCGAACGCATTCGCAGTTATGCCGGCCATCCGTCGGCGTTCGCCACCGTGACCGAGCTCGAGCAGTATTTCCGCGCCGTGTACAAGCCGTACGGTTTCCTGAGCGACGGTCAGTGGCGCCAGCTGACGGAGACCTCGACGCGGCGCCTGCCCGACGGCCGCGTCACGCCGCATTACGACCCGGCCATGGTGCGGCAGTTCGTATGCCATCCGGACGACTACCTGCGCTGGCCCGAATACGACAGCCTGGACATCCCGGTGTTGTGCCTGCGCGGCGAAGACTCGGACCTGCTGCTGGCCGACACGGCGGCGCAGATGGCGCAGCGCGGGCCGCGGGCACGCATCGAGACGATTGCCGGCTGTGGTCACGCGCCGGCACTCAACGTGCCGCACCAGCTGGCCCTGGTGGCGGACTTCCTCGCGGCCGCGCGCTGACGCGGCGGATCACGCGTCCGGCCGCGGGCCGCCCCGCGCGGCATTCCCGGTTGAGTTTTTGCGACGATCTTGCGATGATGCGCACACGATGCCATTGTTGAACGACGCGGGTGCAACGACCCATTACCGCTGCGCCGGCGCCGGAGAGCCGGCCCTGGTCTTCGTGCATGGCGCCTTGTGCGCGCTGCAGGACTGGCAGGCCCAGCTGGATCACTTCGCGCACCACCATCGGGTGCTGGCGCCGGACCTGTACGGCCACGGCCAGTCTCCGGCGCATGCCGATCACATCGGCGTCGTCCACTACGCGCGCCAGGTCCGCGCGATGTGCGCCGCGCAGGGCGTCGGGTCCGCGGTCCTGGTCGGCCACAGCATGGGCTGCCGTGTGTTGCTGGAAGTGTGGCGCCAGCAGCCCGCGCTGGTGGCGGGCCTGGTGTTCGTCGACGGCGCCTATCTGGTCGAGGGCCTGATCGGGGCGTGCAGCCCGGCGCAGCGCGACGACATGGCGCAGGCGGCGCGCACGCGTGCGGCGGCACCTTATGTCGATGTCGAGCCGCGCGAGCGGGTCCGGCACGGTTTTGCGCAGATGTTCTTCGACCAGCGGTATGCACACCTGCGCGACGCCATCGTGCAACGGGCCATGGACCTGCCGGCGCACGTAGCCCGCACGCTGATGCCCGATTTCGCTGCCTGGGACGTGTTGCACATGGAACCCGTGCTCGAGCGCCTGGACGTGCCGGCGCTGGCGATCGCCTGCACCTGGATGAACCCGCAGCGCGAACGGGTCGCGTTGGCCGCAACAGCGACCACGCCCTGGTTGCAGGCGCTGGAGCGGCTGGCGCCGCGCACGCGTATCGTGCGGTATGCGGGCGCGGGCCACTTTCCCATGCTCGAGCGTCCGCACGACGTGAACCGCGACATCGACGCATTCCTGCGCCGCGTCGCTGCGGCCGACTGACAGCGCGTGCCCGGGCGCGGCCGCGTGCGCCCGCTGGCAGGTGTCACCAGCGCCCGATCAGTATGCCCATCATGCGTTCGTGTGCGTGCGTGCGCGCCTCGACCTGTTCCAGCGTCTCGCTGGTACGGTGCTTGCGCGTCGCGAACCAGTCCAGCAATCGGTCGCGCATGCGCTCGCGCACGCCGGCCAGCGCCGGGTCGGCGCCGCGGTCGTCGAATTCGCTCGGGTCTTCCTGCAGATCGAACAGCTGGTCGGCGTAACCGTCCCAGGCGATGAACTTGTAGCGGGCGTCGCGCACCATGAAACCCTGGCAGGCGTCGGGCTGGCGGCCCAGGAACTGCCGCGCTTCGCGATAGGCGTAGTCGAGCTGGCCGAAGACACAGTCGCGCCAAGGCGCCTGCCCGCCGGCCCGTGTCAGCGCCAGCAGGGAGCGTCCCTCGACCCGGTGGGACCGGGGGTCGCAACCCAGTGCCGCCAGCACCGTGGGCACCACGTCGATGCTCTCGACCAGCTCGTCGCTGCTGCTGCCGTGCCGCGCCGCCGCATCCGGATGCGGGTCGGACACGATCAGTGGTATGCGCATCACCGACTCGTAGAAATACTCCTTCTCGCCCAGCCAGTGATCGCCGGCGAGGTCGCCGTGGTCGGACGTGAACACCACCAGCGTGTCGTCGAGCCGCCCGAGGGACTCCATGTGGTCCAGCAGGCGACCGATCTCGTCGTCGATCTGCTTGACCAGGCCCATCGTGACCGGCCGTATCGCGCGCCAGACCTCGTCGCGGGCGAATGCCTGGGATTCCTCGAGCCGCTGGTAGGCGCCGAACACCGGATGCGGATCCTGCCGTTCGCGGGCATCGCGGATCGGCGCCATGCAGTCGTCGGGGCCGAACATCGCGTGGTACGGTGCCGGCGCCTTGTACGGCCAGTGCGGCTTGATGTAGCTCAGGTGCAGGGCCCAGGGTGTGTCCGCCTGCGCGCTGATGAAGTCCATCGCGCGCTGGGTCAGGTAGGCGGTCTCCGAGTCCTTCGCCCGGACCCGCGCCGGCAGCGGCGCATGGCGCATCAACCAGCCATCGGCGGCGCTGCCGTCGGCGTGTTGCGAGCCGATGACGAAGTCGGTCCACGGGCGCGCGCTGTCGTATCCCTGCGCCAGCAGGTAGTGCCGGTACGGGCTGTCGGCCTCGGGTTCGAAATGTCCGTCGTAACGCTCGATCGGCACGAAGCCGCCTTCGCGGAACAGGCCCTGATGCGCGGCATCGACCTGGTAGCCCAGGTGCGTCGCGGCGCGTGTGTCCGGCACGTAGTGGGTCTTGCCCAGCAGGTGCAGCGGCAATCCGGCATCCATCAGGTAGTGGCCCAGCGACAGTTCATCGACCGGCATCGGGACCCGATTCCAGGTGACCCGGTGCGACACCGGGTAACGCCCGGTATAGAACGAGGTGCGCGACGGCCCGCAGACGCCGGAATTGACGAAGGCCTTGTCGAAGCGCACGCCGCGCGCGGCCAGGCGTGCGATGTTCGGCGTCGGGATCGGCCCGCCGCAGACCGACATCACGTCGGCGCGCAACTGGTCGCACATGATGAACAACAGGTTGCGCACGACGCGCGGGGAGGGGGCGGTGGCGGAGGGAGACGTCATCGTGTGGCAGGGGTTGGATCAGATCTTGGGCCCGGAGAAGGGCTGGGCGAACGGGCCGATGGCGTCCATGTCGAACTCCACCAGCGTGGCGGCGGCATCGGTCTGCAGCACGGTGCGCAGTTGCTGCTCCAGGTCGTCGAAGCTGGTGATGCGGAAATAGCGGTAGCCGTAGGCTGTGGCCAGTGCCTCGAACTGTGGTGTATGCAGGTCGCTGTAGAAGCGCCTGCCGCCGAACTGGGCGTCGGCCAGGTTGCGCAGGATGCCGTAGCCGCGGTCGTTCATGACCAGCAACACGATGCCGGTTTTTTCCTGTACCGCCGTCGGCAGTTCGGCGGCATTGAGCATCAGGCCGCCATCGCCGACCAGGGCCAGCGTCCGGCGTTGCGGCGCGGCCATCGCCGCGCCGATGGCCATCGACAGGCATTGCCCGATACCCCCGCCGGACGCGTGGGCCGAGCGGTAGGGGGCTGGAATGCGGAACAGCCGGTTGCCCCAGGTGCCGTTGGAAATCGTGACGTCGCGCACCCAGTTGCAATCGGCGCCCGCGAGGGCCTGCAGGCTGTCGTTCAATCGGGCGTAGCGACCGATGTTGGCACGCAGGCGGCCCTGGGCCTGCTCGCGCGCCGCCGCCAGGTCGGCATGGAACGCGGGATCGGTGTCCATGCGTCCCGCCAGTCGGTCGGCCAGGCCTTGCAGCACCCGCTGCGCATCGCCATGGACGAACAAGGTCTCGACATATCCCTTGCCCTGGGCCGTCGGGTCGGCGTCGACGCGGATCAGCCGGCCGGGCAGCTTGAGCGTATGGCGCGCCGTCTCGGGCACGCGCAGGCGCGAGCCCACGACCAGCATCAGGTCGCAGCTCTGGTAGAAGGCCTCGACGGCGGGCTGCAGGTTGAAGCTGCCCAGGCTGCGTGCGTCGTTCTCGTCGATCACGCCGCGGCCCTGGATGGTGGTGACCGCGCCGAAGCCGGCATCGAGCAGTTGCCGGGCCGCGGCACCCGCATGGCGCGCGCCGCCGCCGAGCCACAACATGGGCCGGCGGGCCGAACGCACCAGGTCGGCGAGTGCGTCGAGTTGCGCACCGGAAGGCTCGGCGACCGGCACCGGCAAGGGGGTCAGGTCGTCGGGCCAGCGTGCCAGCACCGCCCCCTGGATGTCGATCGGGATCTCGATGCTGACCGGTCCGCACGGCGCCGTCTGCGCCAGCTGCAAGGCCTGGCGGAACACCCCCAATGCCGTATCGGCCGACCACACCCGCAGCGCGGCCTTGGACGCGGCCCCCAGCATGGCCAGCTGGTCCTTGGCCTCGTGCACGTCGGCCAGGCCCTTGTCCAGGTAGGCCGACTCGACCTGCCCGGTGATGTGCAGCAGCGGCGTGCCGGCCGTGCTGGCTTCGATCAGCGCGCCGCAGGCATTGCCGGCGCCGGCGCCGGTGCTGGTGAAGGCCACGCCGACCTGGCCCTGGATACGCGCATAGGCGTCGGCCATGTTGACGGCGCCGGCTTCGCCACGGGCGCAGATGTAGCGCACCGTGTCGCGCCGGGCCAGCGCATCGAGCAGGGGCATGTTGTGCACCGACAGGACGCCGAATGCATGGCGGACACCGGCGGCCTCGAGAAAGGCGGCCAGCAGGTCGCCAACCGTGGCGGTGTTCGAAGAGCTCATGGGGTACTCCGGTTGATGGTGGGTTCAAGCGGCCGCGTCGCGGGCAGGCAAGGCCGTCGGCGGCAGTCGCCTTGGGACGGCGCTGCATCCCTGGCGTGGCAGCGCAGGACGATCGCGTTTTCTTGCTGAATCGTCTATTTTCTCTTGCATGATTATCAGATTACGATAATATGTGAATCATGTCAATCGAGAATTCATGCAAATTTCTTGCTGAGTTATCAGCTAGGAGTCTATTGCCGGCCTGCCTTGGGTGCTGTCCGCCAACGCTGCCTCCGGGCGGCGAAGGGGCTCCGGAATGACCGGACGCCTGAGCCGTGTGCTGGCGGTGCTGGACACGTTCGCCGACGGCAGTTCGGTGCTCAGCGCCGAGCAGATCTGCGAACGCACCGGCAGCCCGATCGCCACGGTGTATCGCAACATCCGCGAACTGGTCGAGGCCGGCCTGCTGGTACGCCTGCCGCAGGGTTATGCGCCGGGCCCGCGCATCATCGAATGGGATTACATGGTGCGCAGCAACGATCCCTTGCTGGCGGCCAGTCGCGAGCAGATCCGCCTGCTGGTGGCCGACACCGGACTGGAGTTACTGCTGAGCCAGCTGTATGGCGAGCGCATCGTGAATGTCCACTACGAACACAACCCGGCCAACGACCGCCTGGAACTGGGCCGCGGCAGGGTGATGCCGCTGTTCCGCGGCTCGACCTCGCGCGTGATCCTGGCCGAGCTGCCCACGCGTACCTTGCGTCGCATCTTCGATGCGCACCAGCACGAGCCCGATCTGCTGGCGATCGGCGCCGACTGGAAGCAGTTCGCGCGGGCATTGGCCCAGGTGCGCAAGCGCGGGGTCGTGATGTCCAGCGGCGAGTTGTATCCCGGTCGCGTCGGCGTGGCCGCGCCGATCTTCGCCGAGCGCGGACACGTGATCGGCAGCCTCACGCTGATCGGCACCCAAAGCCGGATCGCCGCGTTTCGCGAGGACTACCTGTGCCAGCATGTCCGTGATGCCGCGGCCGAGATCACCCGGCACCTGTCGCTGCCGGGCCCGAACCCGTAGCCGGAACCCCGCCGGATCGAGCTTGCCTGCTTCCCTCTTCCTTGTCCCACCACTTCCAGGAGAACGCCATGTTGATAGACCGACGCAACTTCATGCAGACCTTGGGTGCCGCCGCCGTTGCGGGCGCCGCCGTGCCGATGGCCCAGGCACAGGGCCAGACCATTCGCATCTACGTGGGTTTCCCGCCCGGCGGGCTCCCCGATCTCGTCGCGCGGGCGGTGGCGGAACAGTTCAAGCGCAGCTTCGGCGTCAGCGCGCTGGTCGACAACAAGCCGGGCGCCAACGGCCGCATCGCCGGCCAGGCGGTGAAGAACGCGGCGGCCGACGGCACCAGTTTCCTGGTGGCTCCGGCCTCGGGCATGGTGCACCTGCCCCATGTCTACAAGGACCTCGGATTCGACCCCCTGACCGACTTCGTGCCGATCGCGCAACTGGTCGAGAACGACTTTGCGCTGGCGATCTATCCCAAGGTCCCGGCGCAGAACCTCAAGGAGTTCGCCGCCTGGTGCCAGGCCCATCCGGACAACGCCACCTTCGGCTCGCCGGGCACCGGTTCCTCGCCGCACCTGATGGGGCTGCAGATCGCCAAGGCGCTGGGCGTCAAGATCACCCATGTGCCCTACCGCGGCAGCAACCTGGCGCTGGGGGACCTGCTCGGCGGACACGTGTCCTCGATGATCTCGACCACGTCCTTCGTGTTGCAACCGCACCGAACCGGAAAGGTCCGCATCCTGGCGACCACTGGCCGGGCCCGCTCCACGACGCTGCCGCAGGTACCCACGTTCGAGGAACTGGGCATGAAACAGCTCACGATGACCGAAGGGACCTGGCTGATGGCGCCGGCCGGCATGGCGCCCGAGTTGGTCGACAAGTTCTCCAAGGCTGCGCTGGAGTCGGTCAAGAGCAAGGAGATGCAGATCGTGCTCGACGGCCAGACCGTCGAGGCGCCGGTCGGTGCAAGCGCACTGGCCGGCCAGATGCGCGAGGAATATGCCGAGCGCGGCGCGCAGATCAAGGCGTTCGGCTTTTCCGCCGCGCTGTAGCACCATGGCGTATCGCAACGTGCTGTTGTTGTGCTCCGACGAGCACGACCCGCGGCACAGCGGTTTCATGGGCAGCGGCGTGGTCCACACGCCGAACCTGGACCGGCTGACCGGCGCCGGCGCCGTGTTCGAGCGTGCCTATACGCCCAGCCCGATCTGCGTGCCGGCCCGCGCCAGCCTGGCCACGGGACGCTGGGTGCACGACCACCGCTGCTGGGACAACGCCATCGCCTACAGCGGCGCGCAGCCGTCCTGGGGCCATCGGCTGCAGGCGGCCGGCGTCGGCGTCGAATCGGTCGGCAAGCTGCATTACCGCAGTGGCGATGACGACACCGGATTCGATCGCCAGCGCGAGGCCGTGCACATCGCCGATGGCAAGGGGCAGGTCTGGGGATGTGTGCGCGATCCCTTGCCCGAACGCAGCGACGGGGCCGGGTTGTTCCGCCAGCTGGGTGCGGGCGAAACCGAATACAACCGGTTCGACCGGCGCGTGGCCGATGGTGCCATCGAATGGCTGGCGACCCGGGCACAGATGGGCCCGGAGCGGCGTGCGCAACAGCCGGCGATGCTGTTCGCGGGTTTTGTCGCACCCCATTTCCCGTTGGTCGTTCCCGCGCCGTACCTGGACCTGTATCCGGATGCGGTGCTGCCCTGGCCCAAGCTGCGACCCGAAACCGGCTACCGGCGCCATCCCTGGGTCGAGCGGCAGGCGCAGTTCAACCACCTGGACGCGCAACTCGGCGACGACAGCCGGCGGCGCCTGGCCATTGCCAGCTACTTCGGCCTGGTCAGTTTCGTCGACGAACAGATCGGGCGCGTGCTCGCCGCGCTCGATGCCGCGGGCCTGCGCGACGAGACGCTGGTCATCTACACCAGCGACCATGGCGACAACCTGGGCGCGCGCGGCATGTGGAACAAGTCGCTGCTGTACCGCGAGTCGACCGCCGTGCCCCTGGTCGTGTCGGGGCCGGGCATCGGCCAGCGGCGCGTCGCGACCAACGCGTCGCTGGTGGACATCTTCCCGACCGTGCTCGACGCGTTCGACCTCGAGCCGGCGCCGGCCGACGCCGACCTGCCGGGTCGCTCCTTGCTGGAACTGGCCGCCGCGCCGGAGCAGGCCCGCACCATGTTCAGCGAATACCATGCCGTGGGATCGGCCAGCGCCGGCTTCATGCTGGCACACGGGCGCTTCAAGTACCACCATTACGTCGGATACCCGCCCGAGCTGTTCGACCTGCAGGACGACCCGCAGGAGGAACACGACCTGGCCACGTCACCCGATCACCGGGAGGTCTTGCAGGACTGCGAAGCCCGGCTGCGGGCGATCGTCGACCCGCCGGCCGTGGATCGGCAGGCCAAGGACGACCAGAATGCCGTGGTCGAACGGGCGGGTGGCCGCGAGGCCGCGTTGCGGCAGGGCAAAATCGGGGCCACGCCGGTGCCATCGGCGATTGCCACGAAAGGATGATCCGAACCATGCCCTCCCTCGACACCCAGCTGACCACATTCGCGCACGCCCTCGACCAGGCTGCGCAACACCGCGAGCCGATCGCGCAGTGGTCGGCGTCCGAGCCGCTGAGCCTGGCCCAGGCCTACCAGGTGCAGTCGGCCCTGGTGGCGCAGCGCTGCGCGCGCGGCGATGCGATCGTCGGCCTGAAACAGGCCTTCACGAACCGCGCGATGATGCAGCGCATGGGGGTCGCCGAGCCGGTCACCGGCCTGTTGTGTCGGGACATGCAACTGGCCGACGGCGGCACGCTGGACATGGCACGCCTGTTCAAGCCGCGGGTCGAGGTCGAGGTGATGTTCAGGCTGGCGCGGGCCTTGCCGGCCGATGCCACTCCGCAGGTGGCGCTGGAACACCTGGAGGCGCTGGCCGTGGCGATCGAGATCGTCGATTCGCGTTACCGCGACTTCCGGTTCATGGCCAACGACGTGGTGGCCGACAACGCGTCGGCCTGCGGCTTCGTGGTCGGCGCCTGGCTGCCACCCACGACCGACGTGGCCGGCCGGGCCGTGACGCTGGAGATCGATGGCGCCGTCGTGGCCAGCGGCAATACCGACGCCATCCTGGACCATCCGCTGCAGGCCTTGTGCAACCTGGCGCGCCTGGCCGCGCGTGACGGGCGCCCGCTGGCGGCCGGGTCGCTGGCGCTGGCGGGCTCGGCGATCGATCCGTTCGGCATCGCACCCGGGCAGTCGGTGCAGGCCCGCATCGACGGCCTGGGTTCGGTGGGTTTCGTCGCGTCCGGCGCCTGATCGGGCCCGGGTCTCGGCCGGGTCGGTCATTGCGGCCGGCCTGCGGCTTGATGCATGTCATGGCGACCGCGGCCGGGTCTTGGTAGTGTTGGACCGGATGCATGGCACAGCCATGCGGATTCCCATGGAGGTCCACCATGTTCGACGATCGAATGGATGCCGCCACCGCGCTGGCCGACCGGCTGGCCGACTGGCACGGCCGAAACCCGCTGGTGCTCGCGATCCCGCGCGGCGGCGTGCCGCTGGGCAGCGTGATTGCGCAGCGGCTCGGCGGTGAACTCGACGTGGTGCTGGTGCGCAAGCTCGGTGCGCCCGGCAATCCGGAACTGGCCGTGGGCGCGGTGGACGAAAGTGGCGCAGTGACCGTGGCGCCTTTCGCGCACACGCTGGGCGCCGACGCCGCATACCTGGAGGCCGAGAAACAACGCCAGCTGGCCGCCATCCGTGCGCGTCGCGCGCAACTGGGCTCCACCCGTGCGGCGGCCGATCCGGCGGGCAGGGTGGTCATCGTCGTCGACGATGGACTGGCCACCGGCGCGACGATGATGGCCGCGCTGCGCGCGGTGCGGGCGCGCAAGCCGCAGACCCTGGTGTGCGCGGTCCCGGTGGCGCCGCAGGACACGCTGGACGCGGTCGCCGCGCTGGCCGACGCGGTCGTGTGTGCCGAGGTTCCCCGCGACTTCCATGCGGTCGGACAGTACTACCGCGACTTCCCGCAGGTGGACGATTCCGAGGTGGCCGCGCTGCTGGCCGGCACCTGAATCGGGCCCCGGTGACGGCCGGCCTCGTGCCTCGCGCGGCAAGGGCGGCGCGATCAAGGACGCGCAGACAGCCGTGGCGTGGGGGCGACGGCGCTCCGCTCAGGCGCCGATCGCCACCGGAATGCGCCGGCGTCCGAAGTGCTCCGCTGCACGGTCGTAGCGCCCGGCCAGCGCATGGCCGCAGTCCGGGCAGCAGCCGTCGGCCGTGAGCCGGTAGCCGTCGATCCGATACCAGTCGCGCTCGATCAGCGTCGCGCCGCAATGCGCGCAGTGCGTGGTGTCGCCGGCCTTGTGGTGCACGTTGCCGGTGTACACATGGTGCAGACCTTCGCGCAGCGCGATCTCGCGGGCCCGCACCAGCGTCGACTTGGGCGTGGCGGGCACGTCCTGCATCTTGTGGTCGGGATGGAAGGCCGAGAAATGCAGCGGCACGTCGGCGCCCAGTTGCTGGTGGATCCAGCGGCTCATGGCCGTGATCTCTTCGTCCGAGTCGTTTTTCCCCGGTATCAGCAGCGTCGTGATCTCGACCCACACACCGGTCTCGCGACGCAGGTAGAGCAGCGTGTCGAGCACCGGCTGCAGATGCGAGCCGGTGAGCTTGAAATAGAAGTCCTCGCTGAAGGCCTTGAGGTCGACGTTGGTCGCGTCGATGCCGGCGAAGAACGCGCGCCGTGGCGCTTCATGCACGTAACCGGCCGTCACCGCGACGGTCCGGATATCGCGCGCACGGCAGGCCTCGGCCACGTCCATCGCGTATTCGGCAAAGATGATCGGATCGTTGTAGGTGAAAGCCACGCTCTTGCAACCGGCCTGCTGCGCGGCGCTGGCGATCTGGTCCGGCGATGCCTGGTCCATCAGCCGGTCCATGTCGCGCGACTTGGTGATGTCCCAGTTCTGGCAGAACTTGCAGGCCAGGTTGCAGCCGGCGGTACCGAACGACAACACGCT
>JBFIDI010000151.1:0-11273 GCA_041581405.1 Burkholderiaceae bacterium | reverse complement strand
GCGACCCCGCGCCGAGCGCCTGAGGCGCCCGCGCGCATGCAGGGCCGGGGCGCCGGGCCGCGCCCGTCGCGCCCCCCAGGTCACGGTCGCGGGTCGATTTGCCACTAGCATGGCGCCATGAACACCGTGCGTCCATCCCCTGTCGTCACCACGACACCCGCGCCGTTCGGCCACCATCTGCGGGTCTGGCGCCAACGCCGGCGCCTGAGTCAGCTCGACCTGGCGCACGAGGCCGCGGTATCGACCCGGCACCTGAGCTTCGTCGAGAACGGCCGCGCCGAACCCAGCCGCGAAATGGTGCTGCGCCTGGCCGAGCGGCTGGACATACCGCTGCGCGAACGAAACACCTTGCTGGTGGCCGCGGGATATGCGCCCATGTACCGAGAACGCCCGCTGGACGATCCGGAAATGGCCAGCGCCCGCGCCGCGGTCGAACTGGTACTGCGGGGGCATGAGCCGTATCCGGCACTGGCGCTGGACCGCCACTACAACGTCGTGGCGGCTAACCGGGCGGTGCCGCTGTTCCTGCAAGGCCTGCCCGACGACCTGCTCGCAGCGCCGATGAACGTGCTGCGCATCAGCCTGCACCCGCGCGGCGTCGCGCCGCGCATCGAGAACCTGGTCCAGTGGCGCAGCCACCTGTTCGAGCGCCTGCGCCAGCAGATCGCCGCCACCGCCGACCCGACCCTGGTCGAACTGCTGGCCGAACTCGAGGCCTATCCGATACCGGACGGGGCCAGCCGGCAGGACGTACACGGCGAGCACCTGGGCGTGGTGATGCCGTTTCGCATGCGCACGCCGGCCGGCGTACTCGGTTTCATCAGCACCGTCACCATCTTCGGCACCGCGCACGATGTGACGCTGCAGGAGTTGATGATCGAGTCGTTCTTTCCGGCCGACGCGTTCACGGCGGCGGCACTGCGCCGCGCGATGGCCTGAAGCCCCCGCCGCACGACCGACCGCCGGCCCGGCCCCCGGCTCGTGCCGCCGGACGGCCCGCACGTGCGACACAGCGGCGGCAATGAACGGTCAACCGCCGTGCAGCAAGGCCGCCAAGGCCGCGCCGACGCCAAGCATGGGAAGACCGCTCGAACGCGGCGCCACCGCGGGTGCGGGCGCCGACGCCACGGACACGGCAGCCTGCGCCGCCAGCACCACGTTGTCCAGCACCGGCACCGGCAATTGCGCCTGCAGGGCCGCGCCCATGCCGGCCAGCGCCGCTCCGCCCAGCAGGATCACATCGGCGCCCGCATCGACAGCCCGCTGCGCCTCGGACAACAGGATCGCGATCGCACGCTGCGGCGCGGCGGCGATCTGCGCACCGGTCAGCGCGGCCGTGTAGATGCCGACCAGGCCGGCGTCGAGTTGGTGCGCGCGGGCAAACCGCCCCAACATCGCCTCCCAGGACAGACCACCGGTGACGACGCCAAAGCGCCCGTGCGCCGCCGCGGCAACGAAGCCGACCTGCGCCAGGCCGATCACGGGCACCGCCGCGATCTCCTGCAACGCCAGCAGGCCCGGGTCGCCGAAACAGGCCAGCAGCACCACGTCGTGCCCGTCGTAGTGTTCGGCATACGCTTCGAGCACCGCATGCGCGGCCACCGCGTAGGCCGTCTCGGTGGCGATGTAGGGCGCACCGATCCGGGCCGTCACACCATCCCAGGACACACCGCCATGGAGCTGCCGACAACAGGCCAGTACCTGGTTCGTCACGGTCTGCGAGGTGTTCGGGTTGATGACCAGCACACGCGGTGCCATGGGCGGCGCGCTCACGACGGCACCGCCACGACGGTCACGATGGCGGGAAGCGCCAACGGCGGGAACATGGACAGGGCCGAGATCATGGTCGCTCCGATTCACGCCCGTCGAGCCGGCGCTGCATGCCTACGGGCATCACCCGCGCGCGCTCGAGCATGGCCCGGTACGCGGGCTCCAGCGCCTCGGCCTGCGCGCGCGCCGGCTCCAACTGCACCTGGTAGTCGGCCATCAGCGCACGCGCCTCGGCGCGCAGCGCCGCCTCATCGATGCCGGCGATCCGGCCGCCCTCGAACACGACACGGCCGTGCACGACGGTCAAACGCACCGAACTGCCGTCCTCACAGCACACCAGTTGCCGTCGCAGGTCGTTCAGGGGCGTGAAGGCATGGGTGTCGAGGTCGAGCACGCACAGGTCGGCCGCCGCGCCCACCGCCAGCTGTCCCAGATCGCCGGCGCGCCGGATCGCGCGGGCCCCGCCCCGCGTGGCCGCATGCAGGAACTCCGGCGCCCGTGGCCACAACCGGTCGTCGGCATCGCACAGCGTCGGCAGCAAGGCCGCCATCTTGGTCACCAGCCACAGGTTGGTGGTGTCGTCGGTGTTCATCTCGTCGGTGCCCAGGCACAGGCCGACACCGGCCTCGCGCAACGCGCGCCAGCGCATCACGCCGCTGCCCAGCCGCAGGTTGCAGATCGGGTTGTGCGCCACCGTGCAGGCCGCGCGCGCCATCAGTTCGATGTCGGCGTCGTCGACCCAGATCGCATGGATCACGAGCAGGCGTTCGTCCAGCACGCCCATGTCGGCCAGATGCCGCACCAGCGAATGCCCGAATCGGTGTTCACCGAGCACACGCTGCAACCGGGTCTCGAGCACGTGCACGTTGAACGGCAAGTCGTGTTGCCGCGACAGCGCCGACAGCCCGGCCATGTAGTCGTCGCTGACCCGTTGCGGTGCCGAGCAGGACACCGCCGCGGCGAGCCGGCCATCGGCGGCGCCGTGCCAGCGCTCGATCAGGTAGCGGTACATCGCCAGCAGTTCGTCCGTACCCTGGCGCGGCGCGGCGTCCATCGCTGCGCGTTGCGCCGGAGTGAGCAGATCGGCCAGGAACGGGTACTTGTCGTATTCGACCACGTTGGGCTGGTCGATCGCCACCGTGGCGCGCATGCCGGAGTCGGCATAGGCCTGCATGATGGCGTCGACGCCCTGCCGGCTGACCACGGGCACGTGGTAGGCATCGTCGTGCACGCAGGTGATGCCGCGGCGCAGCATCTCCAGCGCACCGAGCAAGGTGCGCACATAGACCAGGCGCTGGCTGTCGCCACCGGCGGCCAGCGGCGGCACCTCGTGCAGCATGAACAGCTCCAGCGGCATGTTGTCCAGGCAACCCTTCATCAGGTTGCCCGGCGAATGAAAATGCGCGTTGATCAGCCCGGGCATGACCAGCATGCCGCGGCCATCGATCACCCGCCCGACCGGACCGCTCCAGGCGTGCGCGGCCCGCGGCCCGATCGCGGCGATGCGCCCGTGCTGCACCACCACGTCGGCGCAGGGCCATTCCCGATCGGCATCGTCCAGTGTCAGCACCCGGGCGTCGCGGATAATCAGCGCCTCGGGCATGTCGGTCTGCGGTCCGGACACGGCGTCAGAGCGTGCGCAGGAACATCGAGCCCCAGGCCGGGGCTGCGGCACGCGTGTCCGCGCCGCACATCTGCAGCGCATGCCACACGCCCAGCGCGGTCGAATCGAACACCGGGATGCCGAGTTCGGCCTCCATCGGCGCCGCCACCACGGCCGACGGGAAGTTGGTACACAGGCACAACACCGCCTGTGGCCGCGCCGCGGCCACCGTACGCACCATGTCCGCGATCTGTGCCACCGGTACGCCGGCATACGACAGGTTGTCCGACAGGCCGGCATGGGCATCGGACACGCAGTGCAGGCCCTCGCGCGCCAGGCCTTGCAGCGTCCCGGCGTGGCCGGCCGCGGTGTACGGCGTGACCACCGCGACCCGCTCGATACCCGTCGCCGACAACAAGGCGGCAAGGCCCAGCATGGACGTGGTCGTCGGGATACCGGTGTCGGCGGCGATGGTGTCGGCCAGTGTCCGGTCATGCGCAAAACCGATGGCCGCACCCTTGCTGCCGTTCCACACCAGGACCTGCGGGGCCGCGTGCGCGAGCAGACGCGCGGCAGCCAGCAGACCGTCGGTGGCATAAGCGTTAGGCGACGGGTCGCGGCTGCCGAACACCGGCGTGCGCGAAAAATGCGCCGACACCTGCGGCAGGCTGCGCACGATGCCCAGCGTGACGCGTTCCACGACGGTGTTGCCCGAAGGCGTGATGGTTCCGATGAAATGGCGCTGCGCGGCGAACTGCCAGGCAGCGGATCCGTCTGCTGTCATGTCAATATCCCATCGAACGCGGCAAGGTGAGCACCACCTGCGGCACGAACATGCACAGGATCAGCAAGGCATACATCAGTGCGATGAACGGCCACACGTGTTTGCTCAGCTCGCCCAGCGGGATCCGCGCGATGCCGCAGATCACGAACAGCACCACGCCCACCGGCGGCGTCAACATGCCGATCACCAGGTTGAACACGAACAGGAAGCCGAAATGCAGCGGATCGATGCCGTATTGCATCGCGATCGGGTGCAGCAAGGGCACCAGCATGATGTAGGCCGCATTGGACTCCAGGAACATGCCCACCACCAGCAACACGGCGGCGACCAGCAGCAGGTAGGTGATCGGGTTGGCGGTCAGCGACTGTATGAGCTCCAGCAGGGTCTGGGGCAGCCGGTCGATCGTCAGCATGTAGGTCACGACCGACGCAAAGGCGATCATCGCCCCGACCACCGCCGACGTGATGGCCGCGCGCACGATCGCGTCCGGCAGGTCGGACAGGCGCAACCGGCGTGTCACGAAGAACCCGATGCACAAGGCATAGACGACCGCGATGGCCGACCCTTCGGTGGCGGTGAACGCGCCGCCGACGATGCCGCCGATGACCAGCACCGGCATCAGGAAGATGATCAGCGAACGCTTGAGTTCGCGGCCGACGGCACGCCATGCGAACGGCGCGCCGGTCAACGGGAAATTGCCGCGCCAGGCGATGAACGAGCACAAGGCCAGCATGCCGCACACCAGCATCACGCCGGGCACCACGCCGGCCATGAACAGGCCGCCGACCGAAACCGACGGGCCGGCCATGAAGGCATAGACGATCATCGCCCCCGATGGCGGAATGATCGGCCCCAGGTTGGCCGCGGCGGCGCAGATCGCGGCCGAGAATCCGACGCCGTAATGCTTGCGCAGCGACGGAAGCAGCGTGCCGCCGATGGCGCTGGCGTCGGCCACGGCCGCGCCGGAGACGGTCGACAGGCCCATGCCGGCCAGCACCGTGACATGGCCCAGGCCGCCACGCATGCGTCCGACGATGGTGTTGGCCAGGTCGATCAGCCGCTCCATCATGCCGGCCTTGAGCATGAGTTCCCCGGCCAGGATGAAGAACGGAATGGTCATCAGCGGAAACGCATTGACCGAACTCATCATGCGCGAGGGCAGCAGGTTGAAATCGACGTTGCTCGCCGACAGGCCGGCCACCGCCGCCGCACCCAGTGACAACGCCAGCGGCATGCCCAGCAAGGCGATGCCGAAAAATACCAGGACGATCAGCAGGCTCACGGAACGGCACTCCTTCCCCGCGGGGTGATGGACACATGACGAAGCGCGCGGCGCGCGCCCGGCGCCGCACGCAATGGAACGGCAATGGCGCGCGGCGGCACGAGGACCGCGGCGAAGACAGGCGGCACCATCAGCCGACCTCTTGCGCGACCGCCGGGTCGCCGTGCACCGCACCCGTCAGCGCCTGCCACGACAGGTGCAGTGCGCCATGGATGCCGGCGACGACGAGCGGCAACACGAACCAGGCTGCGCTCGCCGGAATCGACGACAACAACTCGTCCCATTGCTCCCACGCGATCTCCGCCGATTCCCAGGCGACCAGCAGCAGCAAGGCGGCGCCGGCCGCGGCAACCAGCCGGGCCACGATCATGCGCAACGGCTGCGGCAATCGCGACGCCAGCATCTGGATGCCGATGTGCGACCCGGAACGAAAACCCAGCGGAATCGCCAGGAAGATGGACCACACGAAGCACAGTCGGGACATCTCGTCGGCCCAGTCGATCGAACTGTTGAACAGGTAGCGCAGCACCACCTGGGCCGACACCACCGCCACCATCACGACGACCAGCCCGACCAACGAGCCTGCCGCCGCGATGTCACAGGTGGCGATCACCCAGGCCAGGGGCCTCAGGGGCCGGCCACCGGGCAACGCCGGATAACGGAAGAATCCGCTCATGGTTGGACAGCCCAGGGGCCGATCAGCCGCCCGCCTTCTTCAGCTCGGCCAGCACCTGGTCGACGAACGGGGCACCCAGGCGCTTCTTGACATCGTCCACGACATGGGCCGTGGCTTTCTTCATGGCCTCACGCTCGGACGCGGGCAACTCGGAATAGGTCATGCCGTTCTTCTGCAGTTGCACCAGGGCATCGGCGTCCGCCTTGGCGGACACGCTGCGTTGCCAGGCAATGGCATTGGTCATCGCGGTGCGCACGATCTTCTGCTTCTCGGGCGCCAGCGCCTCGAACTTCTTCTTGTTCGCCACGACCGCGATGAAGTCGAAGAAATGACCCGTGTTGCTGACGTGTTTCTGTACTTCGTAGAAACGGCTGGCCAGGATCAGCGAAAACGGGTTGTCCTGTCCGTCGATGACTTTCTGCTCGAGTGCGGAGTACACCTCCTTGATGTCCATCGGCTGCGGGTTCGCGCCCAGTGCCTTGAACGTGGCCAGGTGGGTCTCGATCGGTTGCATGCGGATCTTCATGCCCTTGAGATCGGCCATGGACTTGACCGGACGCTGGCTGTTGGTGACCTGGCGCAGGCCGAGTTCCATGAAGCCCAGCGACGTGAAGCCCTTGGTCGCCATCTTTTCCTCGATCAGGTCGACCACCGGGCCATCCATGACCTTGTAGGCCACCTCCCGGCTCGGGAACATGAACGGCAGGCTCACGGCCTCGAGTTCGGGCACGGTACGCGCCAGGAATGCCATGCCGACCCAGCTCATGTCGATCGTGCCGGCACGGGTCTGCGTGACGTTTTCCTGGGCTCCGCCGAGCTGCTGGTTGTCGAACACCTCGATCACCAGCGTGCCGTTGGACGCGGTTTCCACGTCCTTCTTGAAGCGTTGCATCGCCACCGAGGACGAATGGTCGGATGCGAAGTTGCCGGCGATGCGCAAGCGCTCCTGGGCCGCGGCGGAACCACAGGCCAAGGCGATTGCGGTGGCGGCCAGCATCAGTTTACGGGTCATGAAACGGGACATGGAGTTCTCCAGGTTAGTAAAGGAAGACATTGAATCAAACAATGGTATGCAATCTTATCAATCAATAGTATGCAATCGGAAATTCTTTTTATAATCTCTATCAAATCAATCAGTTACCAGCACCAACATGAACACCAAGCAAGCGCTTCCGGCTCTCGAATGGTGCAATTCCGACCAATCTGGTGCCATCCATGCATACAAACTGATTAACCTATGGTGTACGCATGATCAATGCCAGGTACACGAAAGAACATCCGCATGTGCACATGGCCGTAACATGGCAACATGTTGGGCCAACGCCATGCGGCACCCGCCAGCGCCCCAGGGGAAACGAGAAATGACATTGCGAACCAAGAACACGACGGACCGTTCGGAAGCAGCGGCGCGCCCCGGCAGGAAGCCCACGACAAGGGCTCCGGCGGCGCGCGATCCCGCGCCGAGCTCGGAAGACATCTTCGAGCGCCTGCTGCTGGCCATCACGAACCACCAGTTGCCGCCGGGAACCCAACTGGTGGAGGCGCGGCTCGCGGCCATCTTCAAGGTCAGCCGGACCAAGATCCGGGAGGCCATCGGGCGGCTGGTGCACGACTGCATCGCAACCGACATTCCGAACCGGGGCGCGTTCGTCAGCAGCCCCACGGTCGAGCAGGCACGGGAGGTGTTTGCCGCGCGCCGCCTGATCGAACCCGCGCTGATCCGGGAACTGGCCGGCCGCGCCACACCCGAGCAGATCGCGACGCTGCGCCGCCACCTGGACAAGGAAGGCGCCGCCCGTGCGGCCGGCGACCAGCGCGGCATCATTGCCTTGTCGGGCGAGTTCCACTTCCTGCTGGCCGATATGGCGGGCAACAGCTTTCTGGCGCGAACCTTGCGTGAACTCGAGACCTTGTCCGCACTGATCATCACCCTCTTCGGAACCCCGGACCACAAAGGTTGTCCGGGCGACCATCCATCACTGGTCGATGCGATCGAGGCCGGCGACCCGTCACGGGCGGCCGAACTGATGCTGGACCATCTCGGTCATGTGGAGCGCTCCGTCTATCTGGAAACGCCGGACAAGGCCCCCCCCACGCTCGAGCAGATCTTTGCCTGAGCCGGGCGACCCCGGACCTCCATCCACCGACACGATGCAAACCCTGCACTATCCGCTGCGCCAGCATGGCCGCTACCCGTACCAGCCGATCACCCAGCGCCGGGACTTCTGCTGGCCCGGCCAGAAGCGGCTGACCGTCTTCATTGCGCTGAACCTGGAGCAATACGCGTTCGGCGAAGGCCTGGTCGAGGACCTGGTGCCACACATGCCGCCACCCGACGTGCTCAACAACTCCTGGCGCGAATACGGCAACCGTGTCGGCGCCTGGCGCCTGCTCGAGTTGTTCACCACACTGCAACTGCCGGTCACGCTGCTGATCAATTCCGAGCTCTACGCCCAGTGCCCGCAGCTGATCGATGCCTTTCGCGCCGCCGGCGCCGAGATCGCCGCGCACGGGCGCAGCAACTCGGAGCACCAGGGCGCGCTGGACGAACCCGCGGAACGCGCACTGATCGCGCAGGTGACGGACACGATCGCGCGCCATGAAGGCACGGCGCCCGCCGGCTGGCTCAGCCCCTGGATCGCGGAGACGTCACGGACACCGGACCTGCTGCACGAGGCCGGATATTCCTACCTGCTGGACTGGTGCATGGATGACCAGCCGGTCTGGCTGGCCACCCGCGGCGGTCACATCCTGAACCTGCCCTATCCGCAGGAACTCAACGACAGCGCCGCCATCATCGGCCGCCAGGTCGGCGCAGCCGAATTCGCCGACATGGTCATCGACCAGTTCGAGGAACTGCTGTCCCAATCGCGCCACCAGCCACTGGCCATGGGTATCGCCTTGCACGCGATGATCGTCGGCCAGCCGTTCCGGCTACGGCATCTGCGACGGGCGCTGGAACACATTGCACGCCGCAAGGCCGATTGCTGGCTGGCCACGGCGGGCGAAATCGCGCGATTCAGCCAGACCGCCATCCCGCGGCCCGCCCCCGACGCCACGACCGCGCTGCGGGATGCGAACGCGTAGGCCGTCGATCCGGACGACGCGGGCGACGGTGCCGCAGCGCGAGGGCCCGGTCAGCCCAGCAGGTCCCGCAACACATACGGCAGGATGCCGCCGTTGCGGTAGTAGTCGACCTCGATCGGCGTGTCGATGCGCAGCGTCACCGTCAGCTCGCGGCGCTTGCCGTCGGCCGAGACGATGACCAGCTTCGCGTCGCTTTGCGGCGTCAGCGCGGGGTCCGGGTGGACCTCGACGACCTCGTTGCCCGCGAGCCCCAGCGACTGCCAGGAGTCCTTGCCCTTGAACTGCAGCGGCAACACGCCCATGCCCACCAGGTTGCTGCGGTGGATACGCTCGAAGCTGCGTGCCACGACGGCGCGGATGCCCAGCAGCTGGGTGCCCTTGGCGGCCCAGTCGCGGCTCGAGCCGGTGCCGTATTCCTCGCCGGCGAACACCACGGTCGGCACGCCGGCCTGCATGTAGCGCATCGCCGCGTCGAAGATCGATACCCGTTCGCCGGAGGGCTGGAACAGCGTCACGCCCCCTTCTTCCCGCGACCCGTTGGCATCGGCCGGCAACATCAGGTTCTTGATACGCACGTTGGCGAAGGTGCCGCGCATCATCACGTCGTGGTTGCCGCGCCGTGCGCCATAGGAGTTGAAGTCGGCCTTCATGACGCCGTTGTGCTCCAGCCACTGACCCGCCGGCGAGCTCTGCTTGATGGAGCCGGCCGGCGAGATGTGGTCGGTCGTGATCGAGTCGCCGAACAAGGCCATGATGCGAGCGCCTGTGACCGACACGTCGGCATCCTTGGGTGGCGGCGCCATCGCGAAGTCCGCGAAGAACGGCGGCTCGGCGATATAGGTGCTCTTGGGCCAGCTGTAGGCCTGGCCGGCCACGCCCTTGATCTTGCCCCACAAGGCGCCCGGCTCGGTCTTGACCTTGCCGTAGTTGTCGCGGAAGGCCTTGCCCTTCATCGCGTAACGCAACAAGGCGTGGATCTCGTCGCTGCTCGGCCAGATGTCGCCCAGGAAGACGTCGCGCCCGCCCTTGCCCTGTCCGACCGGTTCGGTCATCAGGTCGCGCGTGACGGTGCCGGCGATCGCGTACGCCACGACCAGCGGCGGGCTGGCCAGGAAGTTGGCCTTGATGTTCGGGTGGATGCGGGCCTCGAAGTTGCGGTTGCCCGAGAGCACCGCTGCGCAGACCAGGTTCTGCTCGGTGATCAGCTTGTTGAGTTCGGGTGTCAGGTCGCCGGAGTTGCCGATGCAGGTGGTGCAGCCGTAACCGGCCAGCGCGAAGCCGAGTTTTTCCAGGTACGGCAGCAGGCCGGTCTCGGTCAGGTATTCGGTGACGATGCGCGAGCCCGGTGCCAGCGAGGTCTTGATGTGCGGCTGCACCTTCAGGCCGGCCTCGACCGCCTTCTTCGCCAGCAGGCCGGCGGCCAGCAACACGCTGGGGTTCGAGGTGTTGGTGCAGCTGGTGATCGCGGCGATCAGGATGTCGCCGTTGCCCACCGTCAGCGCCGGCTTGCCACGCGGCCGCGCCTCGGACACCGCCAGCTGGCGCGCCGCCGGTTTCAGGGCCGGCCGGTTGCCGACCATCTCGGCCAGGTCGCGCGGCGCACCGGGCGGGGTTTCCACGTTGCCCTCGCCTTGCGGCCCGCTGCCATCGACCCCGACCACGAAGCGTTGCGCCAGTCGTTCGGCCTCCTGGTTGAAACCGGACTCGGACGCCGGCTTGCTGAACAGGCTGGCGAACTGCGAGGCCACCTGGCCCAGCTCGATCCGGTCCTGCGGTCGTTTCGGGCCGGCCAGGCTGGGCGTGACCGAGCCGAGGTCGAGCGTGACCACCTGCGAATAATCGATGTCGCCGGCCTTGGGAATGCCGAACAGGCCCTGCGCCTTGAAATAGGCCTCGAACATCTCGATTTCCGCCTTGGTGCGGCCGGTGCCTTCGAAATACGCCAGCGTCTTCTCGTCGACCGGGAAGAAACCCATGGTCGCGCCGTATTCGGGCGCCATGTTGGCGACCGTCGCGCGGTCCGGCAACGCCAGCGAACGCGTGCCTTCGCCGAAGAACTCGACGAACTTGC
>JBFIDI010000150.1:0-11313 GCA_041581405.1 Burkholderiaceae bacterium | reverse complement strand
TCGTCAGCCAGCAAGGCGGCGACCCGGCGGCCGTGAGTTACGACGCCGTCGTTGCCGGCCGTGCGCGCGGCAAGGACGTGGTGCTGGTGGACACCGCGGGCCGCCTGCCGACGCAGCTGCACCTGATGGAGGAGTTGCGCAAGATCCGGCGCGTCGTGTCCAAGGCCGAACCCTCCGCGCCGCACGAGGTGCTGCTGGTGATCGACGGCAACACCGGCCAGAACGCGCTGAACCAGGTCAAGGCCTTCGACGACGCGCTCGGGCTGACCGGGCTGATCGTCACCAAGCTCGACGGCACGGCCAAGGGCGGCGTGCTGGCGGCGATCGCGCGCGAGCGGCCGATCCCGGTCTACTTCATCGGCGTGGGCGAAAAACTCGAGGAACTCGAGACTTTCGACGCGCGCGAGTTCGCCCAGGCCCTGCTCGGCTGAGCGCGCGACCTGCACGCGCCGGGTAAGAATCGGGCCCCTTCCCACGACTGATGCCCAACCGCGCCGCTGCGCGGGAAGCCGTGCCTTGCACGCCTCGACCGACCACCGCAACCCTGCTCGCCAACCGATGACACGTTCCATGCCGCTTCCCCGACTCTCCCGCCGCCAATTCGTTGCCGCCGCGGCCGGCGCCGCCAGCCTGCCTGCCTGGGCGCAACCGGACAACAGCGCCTGGTCGGCGATCGCGGCACGCGCGCGTGGCCAGACCGTGTATTTCAACGCCTGGGCCGGCAGCGAACAGATCAACGCCTACCTGCAATGGGCGGCCGGCCAGGTCCAGGCGCAATACGGCGTGCGGCTCGAACACGTCAAGATCACCGAGACCGCCGAGGTGGTCAAGCGGGTGCGTGCCGAGAAGGCCGCCGGCAAGGCGGACGGCACGGTCGACCTGGTGTGGATCAACGGCGAGAACTTCCTGACGATGAAACGCGAAGGCCTGCTGTTCGGCCCCTTTGCCGAATCCTTGCCGAACTTCCGCTACGTCGACGTTGCGGGCAAGCCGACGACACGCATCGATTTCTCGGAACCGGTCGAGGGCCTGGAAGCGCCCTGGGGCATGGCCCAGCTGACCTTCTTCGCCGACCGCAAGCGGGTACCGAACCCGCCGCGCAGCATGGCCGCGCTGCTCGCGTTCGCCAAGGCCAACCCGGGCCGCGTGACCTATCCGCGCCTGCCCGACTTCCATGGCACCAGTTTCGTCAAGCAGGCACTGGTCGAGGCCGCTCCCGAACGCAGCGCGTTGTACCGGCCGGTCACGCCGCAGGTTCTGGCCAGCGTGGCTGCGCCGTTGTGGGCGTATCTCGATGCGCTGCATCCGCACCTGTGGCGCGGCGCGCGCCAGTTCCCGACCAATGCGGCGGCGGTGCGCCAGATGATGGCCGATGGCGAGTTGCTGATCGCGCTGACCTTCAACCCGAACGAGGCGGCCAACGAGATCGCCGCCCGGCGACTGCCCGAGACCGTCTACAGCTACCAGCACAGTGGCGGCACCATCGGCAACACCCATTTCCTGGCGATTCCATTCAACTCCCGCGTGCGCGAAGCTGCGCAGGTGGTCGCCAATTTCCTGCTCTCTGCGCCGGCCCAGGCGCGCAAGGCCGACATCGCCCACTGGGGCGATCCGACGGTGCTCGCGCTGGACAAGCTGCCGGCGGCCGAACGCGCCTTGTTCCGTTCGGAGCCGCTGCCCGGACAGGTCGGTCAGATCATGCCCACCATCCCGGAGCCGCACGGCAGCTGGGTCGACCCGCTGGAGAAGGAGTGGCTGCGGCGTTACGGCTGACGCCCGGCCCGCCCTCCCGCTCAGCGCAGTGCCGGCGCCGGTGCCCGGCGATCGCACAAGCCGGAGAACAACATCTCGCCGCCGGGAGCCGAGCGGCGAATGTCCAGGGCCTGGCGGTTGATGCGCCAGATGCTGTTGGCACCGAATCGCACCTCGTCGGCGGTCACCGAACCCGAACTCAGCCACTGGCGGTTCACCGACACGGCGTTGGCCGACGGGCTGAATCGCACCTCGACGCCCTTGCGCACCTCGGTGCTGCCGTCCGGCTGCAGGTCGCAATACACGACCTGGGTATCCGGTGGCCCGCCCCGCTCGTACATCTCGCGCGCCAGTTGCGCGGCCCGACCCGGCTGGCGCGTGCTCTCGCAGGCGAACTCGGCCGCGGCCCAGGAGCCGTCGAGCCAGGACACCTCGGCAAACTCCAGCGACTCCAGCGACTCCAGCGACTCCAGCGACTCCAGCGGCGCACGCGATGCCGCATCGCCGGTGCGGATGGCCAGGCGCACGGGCGTGCCACATTGGGCAACGAAGTCGACCCGGCTGCGCACCGGATAAGGCCGGTTCACGTTGATATGCAGCAGCGTGCCGGCCACATGGGTGCGGTCCAGGATCTGCAGCGACAGGTTGTCGACGCCGAACAACACGTCGTCGACGCGTTGCAGCAGCTGGTAGCCGCGGTTGCTCGCCCACTGGGCCTGCGCTGCCCCCGTCGCCAGCGACAACAGAAAGGCCAAGCCGGCCGAGGCCGCGCATCGGCGCCACCGCGTCATCTCTCGCGTCCACATCATCGATTGCCGCGGCCTGTCGTCACCCGCGCCTCCATGGCCCCAACAGCCCGTTGTTATAGTCCCGTCACGACCCCGTGCGGGCCACCGCGACCCAGCCACCACCGACCATGACATCCGTTCTACCCCATATCGAAACCACCACCGGCGACAAGCCCGAAGCATCCGTCATCTGGCTGCACGGCCTGGGCGCCGATGGCAACGACTTTGCAGCGATCGTACCCGAGCTCGACCTGCGCGCCTGCCCGCCGATCCGCTTCATCTTCCCGCATGCGCCCAGCATTCCGGTCACGCTCAACGGCGGTTATGTCATGCCGGCCTGGTACGACATCCTCGGCGGCGACATGCAGCGACGCGAGGACGAGGCCGGCATCCGTCACTCGGCCCTGGCGATCGAAGCCCTGATCGCGCGCGAGGTCGAACGCGGCATTGCCACCGAGCGCATCGTGCTGGCCGGCTTTTCGCAGGGGTGTGCGATGGTGTTGCACACCGGCTTGCGCCATGGCTCGCGGCTGGCCGGCATCATGGCGTTGTCGGGTTACCTGCCGCTGGCCGGCCAGCTGGGCAACGAAGCGAGCGACATCAACCGCGGGCTGCCGATCTACATGGCCCACGGCACGGCCGACCCGATGATCCCGATCGCGCGCGCCGAAGCCTCGCGCGACGCGTTGCAGGCGCTCGGTTATCCGGTGCAATGGCACAGTTATCCGATGCAGCACAGCGTGCATCCGCGCGAGATCCAGGACATCGCGCAGTTCCTGCAGTCGGTGCTGCCGCCGCAGGACGGCTGACCGCGACGCAGACACGCCGCGGCGGCGCGACACGGACCACATGCTCCCTGCACCTTCCCGAGCCGCCACGACGTCGCGGCTGGACCGGGCCTGGGCCGCGGCACTGGCGCTGTTGCTCGGGCTGCCACTCGTCTGGTCGGTGCTTGCCGCCGTGCGGGCCGGAACGGAGCTGTCGGCCTGGCATGCAATGGCCACAGCCGCGCAGACCTGGCCGGCGCTGGCATTGAGCCTGTGGACCGGCGTGGCCGCCAGCGCACTGGCCATCGCGGCCAGTGCCTGGATCCTGTCGCGCAGTTTTCCGTACCGCTGGCCGCCGGTCGTGCGCCTGCTCGGACCGATGCTGGCGGTTCCGCATGCCGCGTTCGGCATCGGCCTGGTGTTCCTGATCAGCCCCAGCGGCTGGTTGCTGCGCCTGTTCTCCCCCTGGGCCAGCGGCTTCGATGCACCACCGCCCTGGCCGACCTCGCAGGATCCCTGGGGCCTGGGCCTGATCGCTGCGCTCGTGGCCAAGGAGGTGCCGTTCCTGCTGTGGGCTGCGGCCGCGCACCTGCAACGCGCCGACGTGGCGCAGCGGCTGCGGCGCGAGCTCGACCTGGCGCGCAGCCTGGGCTACAGCCCGGGCACCGCATGGTGGCGCGTCGTCTGGCCGCAACTGTGGCCGCGCCTGCGCTGGCCGATGCTCGCGGTGCTGGCTTATTCGCTGACCGTCGTCGACGTCGCGCTGGTGATCGGCCCGCAGTCGCCACCCACGCTGGCCGTGCAGGCATGGACCTGGCTGCGCGATGCCGATCCGGCCGTCAACCGGCAAGGCGCCGCGGCCGCATGGCTGCTGGCGGGGGCACTGGCCATCGTGGCCGCGCTCGCCTGGTGGTTGCCACGCAGGCCCTGGTGGCGTCGGCGCCGCACCTGCGGTACCCGGGGCCGGGTCACCGGCGCGGTGCGTACCGACAACAACACCGGCCTGGCCGGCCTGCGCCTGCTGCTGGCCCTGTACCTGCTGGTCATGCTGGCGCTGGCGGTCGGAAGTTTCTCCGGCGTGTGGCCGTTTCCCCGGGTCTGGCCGCAGACCATCACCTGGGGCGCCTGGCAGTCGGTATGGGCGAGCTCGGCCACCGTCGGCACGACACTGACGCTGGCGCTGGCCAGCGCCGCGGCGGCACTGGCCTGGGCGGTGGCCTGGCTGGAGACGGCTCCGCGGGCCTGGGACGACGCCATGCGCCGGGTGGTCTACCTGCCGCTGGTGCTGCCGTCGGTGTTATGGGTCGTCGGTGTGCATGCGACCACCTTGCGCTGGGGCATGGACGCGCGCTGGAGCGGCCTGTGGCTGGCGCACAGCCTGGCCTGCGTGCCCTACGTGCTGATCACGCTCGCGCCCGCCTACGGCGGCTTCGATCCGCGTTACCGCGCCGTGACGGCGACGCTGGGCCACGGGCGCGCGCGCTACCTGCTGCAGGTCAAGTGGCCGCTGCTGCGACCGGCGCTGTGGTCCGCGTTCGGCGTCGGTTTTGCTGTCAGCGTGGCGCAATACCTGCCGACGCTGTTCATCGGCGCCGGCCGGTTTGCGACCGTCACCACCGAAGCGGTCACGCTGGCCTCGGGTGCGCAACGATCGCTGACCTCGGCCTACGCCTGGTTGCAATGGGTGTTGCCCGTGCTGGTGTTCAGCCTGGCGGCATGGGCCGGGCGGCCGCGCCGATTCAGGCGCCGAGGTCTCAGGTAGCCTGGCGGTCGAAGCCGCGCACCAGCGACTGCGTCAGTTGCGCCGCGGGCACGGCGGCGCAACCGCTGGCGTTCTGTCCCGACCACAACGGCGTGAAGTCGTCGCTGCCGGCCTTTTCCGCGGCCTGGCGCAGCGGGGCCAACGCCGCTGCGGCCAGCGGGAACGCCGGAACCACGCTGTCGTCATCGGCAAAGTCGCGCATCAGGCGGTTCACGATGCCGCGTGCCGGACGGCCCGAGAACACCCGGGTCAATGCCGTATGGCGCGCCGCATCGCTTTGCAGCGCCGCACGATGGCCCTGGCCGGTCGTGGCCTCGGGGCACAACAGATACGCGGTTCCCACCTGCACCCCGGCCGCACCCAGGGTCATGGCTGCGGCCACGCCGGCGGCGTCGGCGATGCCGCCGGCGGCGATCACCGGCACCCGCACGGCGCGCACGACCTGGCGCACCAGAGCCAGGGTGCCGACCTGGGTACTGATGTCCTGCGTCAGGAACATGCCGCGGTGGCCGCCGGCCTCGAGCCCCTGCGCGATGATCGCGTCGACGCCGTGCGCCTGCAGCCACACGGCCTCGTCGACCGTGGTGGCACTGGACATCACCCGGGCGCCCCATGCGCGGACCCGCTCGAGCAATTCGGCCGACGGCAGGCCGAAGTGAAAACTGACGACGGCGGGCCGAAAATGCGCCAGCAACTCGGCGGTCTCGGCGGAAAACGGTGCGCGCAGGGGTGCCGCCACGACCTGTTGCGCGGCCGCGATGCCATACGCGCGGTAATACGGCTGCAAGGCCGTACGCCACGCCGCGTCACGCGCGGGGTCGGGCGTCGGCGGCAGATGGCAGAAGAAGTTGATGTTGACGCAGGCCGCGCGGGCCTGGATGCGCTCGAGCGATTCGCGCAAGGCCTCGAGCCCGAGCATGGCGCAAGGCAAGGAGCCCAGCGCGCCCGCGCCGCTGACGGCCAGCGCCAGGTCGACGCCCTGCACCCCCGCCATCGGCGCCTGGACCAGCGGGTATCGGACACCGGGCAGGTCGGTCAGCATGTCCGTGCGCCCCGCCCCGAACGGCCTTACTTGCTGGCGGCACCCGCCGGTGCACGCGCCGCCGGAGCCGGCATGCCCAGGCGCTGTCCGACGGCACGATCGAGCGCGCGGACCTTGGGTTCGATCAAGGCCTTGGTCTCGGCCACCAGCTTGGAGGTCAGGCTTCTCTGCATCTCGCCACCGAGCGACTGGAACTTGCGGTTGACCGGCGACTCGATGATCGCGATCAGCTGCCGGAGTTCTTCCTCGGTGAAGCGCTCGTCGAGCAACACGCCGATCGTCGACGGTGCCAGCGCCACGGCGCGTTCGCGCACCATGGGCACGGTCTCGTCGACGTACCGCTTCACGTCGGCCTGAATCTCCTGCGCCACCGCCTGGCGCTTGTCCGGCGGGATGCGCTGCTGCAGCACGGGGCCGGCGCGTTGCACCAGGATCTGCGCTGGCTGCTCGGCCATGGCGCGCGCAACCAGTTCGATCGCGGGCTGCTGCAGCTGCAACACCTTGGCGACCAGTTCCTGCTTGCTCGCCGACGACTGGGCATGGACGACACCGCCTGCGATCAGCAATGCGGCGACTAGGATCTTCTTCATGCGGGTTCCTTGTAGTTGGTTGGGACATCCCGCGCGCACGCTGCACCCGGAGACTCGCCAGCGTATTATCACCCTCGCGTCGTGCACCGATCGGGCAGGATGCTGTGCGCCGCCGCCTTCGCGGGCGGCGATCGCCATCGCACACGCCGCCACCCCATGACCCTGCAGGTTCACGTCGAACGCCTCTCCACCGACCAGTCCGTGCTGCTGCGCGACCTCACGCTGCAGGTGGCACCTGGCGACATCCACACGGTGATGGGGGCCAGCGGCTCGGGCAAGTCCAGCCTGCTGGCGGCGATCTGCGGCACGCTGCCGGGCGGACTGCAATTCCACGGCAGTGTGTCCCTGCAGGGACGGCGCATCGACACCTTGCCCGCCGAGCGGCGGCGCGTCGGCATCCTGTTCCAGGACGACCTGCTGTTCGCCCACATGAGCGTGGCGGAGAACCTGCTGTTCGCCGTGCCACCCGGGCCCGCCGCCGCGCGCCGCGCCCGCGTGGCCGCGGGACTGGCCGACCTGGAGCTGTCGGAGCTGGCCGATGCGAACCCGGCCACCTTGTCCGGCGGCCAACGCGCCCGGGTCGCGCTGATGCGCGCCCTACTCGCCGAACCGCAGGCGCTGCTGCTGGACGAGCCGTTCTCGCGCCTGGACGCCGCATTGCGCGAACGGGTGCGGCAGTTCGTTTTTGCGCTTGTAAGAAAAAGAGGCATTCCGGCACTAATGGTCACGCACGACGATGCCGACATCGCCGATCGCGCTCATCTGACCCGACTGACCTGAACCCCAAGCCCCGACCCATCGTGCTCGACCGCGCCGCCGTCACCCTGATCCGACCCGCCATCGACCGACTGGCCCGCGTGCTGGCCGATGTCGGCCTGGGTGCCAACCAGCTGACGCTGCTGGGTTTTGCGATCGGCATGGTGGCCGCCGCGCTGATCGCCACCGGCAACTATCTGCCGGGGGCCGCCGCCATCCTGCTGTCGCGGCTGTGCGACGGGCTCGACGGCGCCATCGCGCGGCGCAGCCGCACCACCGATGCCGGCGGCTTCCTGGACATCGCGCTCGACTTCGTCTTCTACGCCGCGATACCGCTGGCCTTCGCGATCGCCGATCCGTCCCGCAATGCGCTGGCGGCGGCGCTGCTGCTGGCCGCCTTCTGCGGCACCATGTCGAGTTTCCTCGCATTCGCCGTGATCGCGGCCAAGCGCCGCATGGACAACCTGGCCTGGCCCGACAAGTCGTTGTATTTCCTGGGCGGCCTCACCGAGGCGACGGAAACCCTGGCGTGTTTCATCGCGATGTGTATCTGGCCGCAGCATTTCCCGCTGCTGGCCATGGTGTTCGCGGCCATGTGCGCGGTCACGACGTTCACCCGCATCTGGTGGGGCTGGCGCGCGTTCTCGCGCGACTGACACCGCGCGGCTCGCTTCCACGCGAGGCTCAGTCCCGGTTCACGGGCGCTTGGACAACACGCTGACGTAGTCGTGCAACTCGGTGTTGATGGTCGAGACCCGGTACTCGACCGGCTTGTCGCCGAAGGTCAGCGCCGTGCGGTGCACCTGCAGCACCGGTTGGCCCTGGGGCACGCCGAGCAGCCGGGCCGTGGTGCGGTCGGCCGCCGCGGCTCGGGTGCGTTCCTGCGCCCGCAACACGGTGATGCCGAACTCGGTCTGGTACAGGCTGTAGATCGTGCCCTGGCGGTCACGCAGCCGCTTCTCGGTCAGGCCCTTGAACATCAGCGCGGGAATCGTGATGCGGTCATGCACCACGGCGCGTCCCGACAGGGACAGTCGGTTGTCGAAGCGGATCACCGGATCGGCCGGCTTGATGCGCAGGATGCCGGCATCGACCTCGCCGGCCCGTTCGCGCTCGAAACCCAGGCTCTCGACCATCGGGTATTCCGGCGCCTGCGGCAGGTCGCCGAAACGCGGATCGGGCCGCGGCTCGATGTGGAAGAACTGGAACAGGAAGCGGTCGTTGCCATGCAGCGCGACGAAGGTGCCCTTGCCCTGCCGGCGCACCAGCACGTGTTCATGCACCAGTTCGTCGACGGCGCGGCGCAGGGTGCCGATGCTGACCTGCAATGCGCGCGCGATCGCGGTCTCGTTGGGCAGGGGTTTACCCGGACCACAACGACCGGACTCGATCACGCGCTGCAGTTCACGCTTGACCTGGCGGTACAGCGGCATCGACGCCGTGTCGGTGAGCGGACTGAGTTCGAGCACGTCGATGTTCATGGTGCACCGCAGTGTATCGGCTCGGTTTCGATTCAATCAAGTCATATGAATGACTTGATTGACAGTCGGGAATCGGACCCTACACTCGCGATTTTCACGACCCGCAGACGACCCCCTTTTTCAACTGGAGACCTCATGATTCATTTTGTTTTGCACGACGCCAAGGACACCGTGGCCGTCGTGGTGGTGGAAGGTGTGACCGCCGGTACCGACATGACCGGCTGGATCATGGATGAAGACAAGACCATCACCGTGCAGGCCAAGCAGGACATCCCGATCGGGCACAAGGTCGCGCTCAAGGACATGGCCGTGGGCGACACCGTCATCAAGTACGGCATCGACATGGGCAAGGTCGTGGCCGGCATCAGCGTCGGACAACACGCCCACGTGCACAACATCAAGACCAAGCGCTGGTAAGCCGACCCCTGTCGTCGCACACCCATCCAACCCAGACCAGAGAAACACACACCATGTCCGTCATCGACAAGAACACCACCTTCCTCGGCTATCGGCGCGAGAACGGCCGCGTCGGCATCCGCAACCACGTCATCATCCTGCCGCTGGACGACCTGTCCAATGCCGCGGCCGAAGCGGTCGCGCACAACATCAAGGGCGCGATGGCCATTCCGCACCCGTACGGACGGCTGCAGTTCGGCGCCGACCTCGAACTGCATTTCCGCACCCTGATCGGTGCCGGCTGCAACCCCAACGTCGCCGCCGTCGTCGTCATCGGCATCGAGGACGGCTGGACGCAGAAGGTCGTCGACGGCATCAAGAGCACTGGCAAACCCGTGGTCGGTTTCGGCATCGAGCTCCACGGCGACCACGACACCATCCTGCGCGCCAGCAAGGCGGCGCGCGAATACGTGCAGTGGGCCAGCGAGAAGCAGCGCGAGGTCTGCCCGATCTCCGAACTGTGGGTCAGCACCAAGTGCGGCGAGTCCGACACCACCAGCGGCTGCGGCGCCAACCCCACGGTGGGCAACGCGTTCGACAAGCTGCACCCGCTGGGCACCTACCTGTGCTTCGGCGAGACGACCGAACTCACCGGCGGCGAACACATCGTCGCGGAACGTTGCGCCAACGACGACGTGCGCAAGAAGTTCCAGTTCATGTTCGACCGTTACCAGGAGGTCATCAACCGCCACAAGACCAGCGACCTGTCCGACAGCCAGCCGACCAAGGGCAACATCGCCGGCGGCCTGACGACGATCGAGGAAAAGGCGCTGGGCAACATCCAGAAGATCGGCAAGAAATGCACGGTCGACGGTGTCATCGACAAGGCCGAGATGCCCACGCATCCGGGCCTGTGGTTCATGGACTCGAGCAGCGCCGCGGCCGAGATGGTCACGTTGTGCGCCGCCTCGGGTTATGTCGCGCACTTCTTCCCCACCGGCCAGGGCAACGTGATCGGCAACCCGATCCTGCCGGTCATCAAGATCTGCGCCAATCCGCGCACCGTGCGCACGATGAGCGAACACATCGACGTCGACACCACCGGCTTGCTGCAGCGCGAGATCACGCTCGACCAGGCCGGTGACAAGCTGCTCGAGTGCATGCTGCGTACCGCCAACGGCCGCCTGACCGCGGCCGAGGCGCTGGGCCACCGCGAATTCGTGCTGACCCGCCTGTACGAGAGCGCATGACCTGAAATGAAGGACGCCCCCCGTCTGTCCGGTCGCACTTCGTGTCGACCGTCCGAACCCCCCACTGGGGGGCGGGCCGGCCGCTTCGGAGCGGCCGTGCGCAGCGGCCCCTGGCCTGGCCTGCTCCGCGGCCACTTGACCTTTCATCCCGTGAGGGTGGCGCGCAGCGCAATGGACAACTAACATGCAACCATCCACCCGTGCACCATCGGACGCAGATCCGGCGCACGGGTAACCGTTCGAATGCAGCGACCAACCGGCCGCTGCCCTGCCAACACCAACAGGAGACACACCATGGCATTTCGTATCCGCACCTCGCTCGTCGCCGGCGCCATCGCGCTGGCCGCGCCGCTGGCCTTTGCCGCCGGTTATCCCGAGAAGACGGTCAACTACATCATTCCGTTCGGCCCGGGCGGCGAGTCCGACATCTCCGCGCGGCTGCAGGAACCGGTATTCAAGAAACTCACCGGCCAGGGCCTGGCGATCCAGTACAAGGCCGGTGCCGGCGGTGCGGCCGGCTGGTCGCAGCTCAACAGCATGGCGGGTGACGGCTACACGGTGATGGGCACCAACCTGCCGCACATCGTGCTGCAGCCGCTGGAAAAAGACGTCGGCTACAAGACCGACGAGATCACCACGGTGTTCTGGTTCCACTACACACCCGATGCCCTGCTGGTGCCGGCCGACAGCCCGATCAAGAGCCTGAAGGACTTCGTCGACGCCGCCAAG
>JBFIDI010000149.1:0-11365 GCA_041581405.1 Burkholderiaceae bacterium | reverse complement strand
CCTTCTGGCCGGCCTTCTGGCGCACCTGGGCCGCCTTGATCGCCAGTTCGGCCAGTTTCCTGCCGTATTCCACATGCTGGTTCAGCCAGAGCTCCAGCGCCGGGCGCACGAAACCCGACACCAGGCGCACGGCATCGCGCGAATTGAGCCGCTCCTTGATCTGGCCCTGGAACTGGGGATCCAGCACCTTGGCCGACAACACGTAGCTGGCGCGCGCGAACACGTCTTCGGGCAGCAGCTTGACGCCCTTGGGCAACAAGGCATGCAGTTCGATGAAGCTCTTGACCGCGTTGAACAGGCCGTCGCGCAGCCCGCTGTCGTGGGTGCCACCGGCACTGGTGGGGATCAGATTGACATAACTCTCGCGCAGCGGCGCGCCGTCTTCGGTGAACGCGACACACCACTGGGCACCCTCGCCTTCGGCAAAACTCTCGTGCGCGGCATCGGCAAAGGACTCGCCCTCGAACAGCGGGATCACCGGATCGGTGGACAGGGCCTGCGTCAGGTAGTCGCGCAGGCCGCCCTTGTACAGCCAGGTCTGGGTCTCGCGGGTCTTCTCGGTGGTCAGCGTGACGGTCACGCCGGGCATCAGCACGGCCTTGCTGCGCAGCAGATGCAGCAACTCGGCCATCGGAATGGCCGTGGTCTCGAAATACTTGCCGTCCGGCCAGACCCGCACCGCGGTGCCGGTGCGGCGCTCGCCGTCGCCGGCCTCGCGCACCTGCAGCGGCTCCACCACGTCGCCGCCGGCGAACGCCATGTGGGCGACCTTGCCTTCGCGGCAGGACGTGACCTCGAGCCGCTTGGCCAGGGCGTTGGTGACGCTGACCCCGACGCCGTGCAGGCCGCCGGAGAAGCTGTACGCCCCGCCCTTGCCCTTGTCGAACTTGCCGCCCGCGTGCAGCCGGGTGAACACCAGCTCCATGACCGGCGCGTTTTCTTCCGGATGCATGCCGAACGGGATGCCGCGCCCGTCGTCCTCGAGCGTCACCGAGTGATCGGCGTGCAGCGTGACCCGGATCTTCTTGCCGTGGCCGGCCAGGGCCTCGTCGGCGGAGTTGTCGAGCACCTCCTGCAGCACGTGCAGCGGATTGTCGGTGCGGGTATACATGCCCGGACGCTGCCGGACCGGCTCCAGGCCCTTGAGGACGCGGATGGAACCTTCGGAATATTCGCCGCCCGTGCGGCTGGTGGTGTTGCTTGCCATGGCGCGCATTGTATTCCGATGATTCCGTTTTTACTGGATGCAAACACAGGTCGTCGCCGCGCCGGCACCAGGGCCAACCGGATTCGGTACATTTCCCGCATGCCGTCATCGCCCAGAACCCTCTCCGTGGCCCAGGTCCTGCTGTGTGGCGGGGCCATCGTCACGCTGTCGATGGGGATCCGCCACGGGTTCGGCCTGTGGCTGCAGCCGGTGACCCAGACCATGGACTGGACCCGGCAGTCGTTTTCGTTCGCCATCGCGATCCAGAACATCGCCTGGGGCCTGGCCGGCGTCTTCGCCGGCATGGTGGCCGACCGGTTCGGCGCGTTGCGGGTGCTGATGGCCGGTGCCCTGGCTTATGCCCTCGGGCTGGTGGGCATGGCATACGCATCGACGCCACTGCTGTTCATCGCCAGTGCCGGTGTGCTGATCGGCGTGGCCCAGGCCGGTACCACCTACGCCGTCGTCTACGGCGTGATCGGCCGCAACGTGCCGGCCGAGCGACGGTCGTGGGCCATGGGTATCGCGGCCGCGGCCGGCTCCTTCGGGCAGTTCCTGATGGTGCCGGTCGAAGGATTCCTGATCTCCACGCTGGGCTGGCAAAGCGCGCTGGTGGTGCTGGGCCTGATCGTGCTGACCATCGTCCCGCTGGCCTGGGGCCTGCGCGAACCGGGATTCAGCGGCGGCCAGGCGGTGCAGCGGGAGCAGTCCATCACCCAGGCCATCCGCGAAGCGTTTCGTTACCCCAGCTTCCAGATGCTGACGGCCGGTTATTTCGTCTGCGGCTTCCAGGTCGTGTTCATCGGCGTGCACCTGCCCAGCTACCTGAAGGACCACGGCCTGGCACCGCAGGTCGCCAGTTATGCGCTGGCGCTGATCGGCCTGTTCAACGTCTTCGGCACCTATGCCAGCGGTGTGCTGGGCCAGCGCGTGCGCAAGACCCGCATCCTGGCCTTCATCTACCTGGCGCGGGCCATCGCCATCAGCGCCTTCCTGCTGGCACCGCTGACGCCGATGAGCGTCTACGTGTTCGCCAGTGTCATGGGGCTGCTGTGGTTGTCCACCGTGCCGGCGACGAACGCGGCGGTGGCGCAGATCTTCGGCGTGGCCCACCTGTCCATGCTCAGCGGCTTCGTGTTTCTCAGTCACCAGGTCGGCTCCTTCCTGGGGGTCTGGATGGGCGGCCTGCTGTACGACCAGAGCGGCAACTACGACGCCGCCTGGCTGATCGCGATCGCACTGGGCGTGTTGGCCGCGCTGATCAACCTGCCGGTCAACGAGGCCGCGATCCGGCGCACACCGAACCCGGTGCCGGCCGGGGCGCAGGGATGACCGGCATGGCAACCCGGACCTGGCGCCGACTGCTGGCCTGGAGCCTGGCGCTGGCCGTGCTGCTGGGGGTGTTCGCGCTGTACCTGCGGCCCGATTTCATGGTGCAGCTGTCGCAGCAGGTATGGGCATGTTTCTGAATCACACGGTGCGCAGCATGGCGGGCCCCCGATGACCGGCGCGTCCCACGGCAACGAGGCGGTGTCGGCGTGGATCCGGCGCTGGTCGCACCTGGTGCGCGCGGACGGCACCGTGCTCGACCTGGCCTGCGGACGGGGCCGCCACGTGCGATGGTTTGCCGGGCGCGGCCACCCGGTCGTCGCACTCGACCGCGCGCAGGAAGCCCTGGACGCCATGGCCGACCTGCAGGCCGGGGCAGGCGGCACCCGCGTGCAGACCGTGCAGGCGGATATCGAGAACCAGTCCTGGCCCCTGATGAATGGGCAGGCGTCGCAGACCTTCGACGCGGTCGTCGTCACGAACTACCTCTGGCGCGCCTTGCTGCCGACCATCGTCGCCAGCGTGGCGCCGGGTGGCGTCCTTTTGTACGAGACCTTCGCCCACGGCAACGCCTCGGTCGGAAAACCGTCGCGCCCGGACTTCCTGCTGCAGCCCGGCGAGTTGCTGGTGGCCTGCGGGGAACTGCGCGTCGTCGCCTACGAAGACGGGTTCCTGGCCGATCCGCCGCGCTTCGTGCAGCGTATCGCGGCGGTGCGCGAGCCGCTGCCCGCGCAGCCGCAGGCCGGGGCCGAGCCGGCGCCGACCCGCTACCCCTTGTAACGGTCGCCGCTGACCGTCTGGGTAGAATGCGGATTTCCCGAACCTGACCGTGCACATGACACCCATTACTGGCAGCATCGTGGCCATCGTGACCCCGATGCACGACGACGGCAGCGTGGACTATCCGACGCTGCGCAAGCTGATCGACTGGCACATCGAGCAGGGAACCGATTGCATCTGTGTCGTCGGCACCACCGGCGAATCCCCGACCGTGACGGTCGAGGAGCATTGCGAGATCATCCGCGTCGCGGTCGAGCAGGCGCGCAAGCGTGTGCCCATCATGGCCGGCTGCGGCGCCAACTCCACGGCCGAAGCCATCGAGCTGACCCGGTTCGCGCACGATGTCGGCGCCGACTGCCACCTGCAGGTCGTGCCCTACTACAACAAGCCGTCGCAGACCGGCCTGTACCGGCATTTCAAGGCCATCGCCGAAGCCGTCGAGCTGCCGATGGTGCTGTACAACGTGCCCGGCCGCAGCGTGGCCGACCTGGCCCATGACACGGTCGTGCGGCTGGCGCAGGTCCCGGGCATCGTCGGCATCAAGGAAGCGACCGGCAACCTGGAACGCGCGCAGTGGCTGATCCGCGACGTGCCCAAGGGTTTTTCCGTGTATTCCGGCGACGATCCCACCGCCGTGGCGCTGATGTTGTGCGGTGGCCAGGGCAATGTCAGCGTCACCGCCAACATCGCCCCGCGCCAGATGCACGAGTTGTGTGTCGCGGCCATTGCCGGTGACGCACGACGCGCCATGGAAATCCAGCGCACGCTGATGCCGGTACACAAGCAATTGTTCGTGCAGGCCAATCCCATTCCCCTGAAATGGGCCATGCAGCGCATGGGCCTGTGTGGCGGCGCCATGCGCCTGCCGATGACACCACTGGAGCCGGAATTCGAGCCCGTGGTGGAAGCCGCCCTGCGCCAGGGTGGCCTGATCTGACAAACCCCATCCCGAAGGACTATCTGGTGAACGCTACTAAACGACTGGCCTTGCTCGGCCTGAGTCTGACGCTGGGCGCATGCTCGGTGCTGGAATCGGACAAGGTCGACTACAAGAGCGCGTCGACGGCGCCCTCGCTGGCCGTGCCGCCGGACCTGACCCAGCTCAGCCGCGACAACCGCTACGCGGTGCCCGGTGGACCGGTCACCGCGTCGGGTTACCAGCAGGACCAGACCGGGCCCTCGGTCCCGGTGGCCGTGGCCACGATCGCCGACGTTCGCATCGAACGCGCCGGCAACCAGCGCTGGCTGGTCGTCAAGCGCCCGCCCGAGGTGCTGTGGGACCCGATCAAGGATTTCTGGCAGGAATACGGCTTCCTGCTGTCGATGGAGCAGAAGAACCTGGGCATCATGGAGACCGACTGGGCCGAGAACCGGGCCAAGATTCCGCAGGACCTGATCCGCCAGTCGCTGGGCAAGTTGTTCGACTCGTTGTATTCCACGGCGGAACGCGACCGTTTCCGCACCCGGCTCGAGCGCAATGCGGCCGGCGAGACCGAGATCTTCATCAGCCACCGCGGCATGATCGAGGTCTACCGATCGACCAATGCCGGCGTCGTCACCGGCGACGCCTCGACCGTCTGGCAACCCCGCCCGGCCGAACCGGAACTGGAAACCGAGTTCCTGCGCCGCCTGATGATCAAGCTCGGCGTCTCGCAGGAGCAGGCCAAGGCCGCCACCGCCGCCGGTGCGGTCGAACCCCCGGCCCGGATCGCCCAGGTCAACGGCCTGCCCGTCGTGCAGATCGACGACAACTTCGACCGCGCATGGCGCCGGGTCGGCCTGTCGCTGGATCGCACCGGCTTCACCGTCGAGGATCGTGACCGCAGCCAGGGCATCTATTTCGTGCGTTACGTCGAACCCAATCCGGACAAGCAGGAACCCGGCTTCCTGAGCCGGCTGTTCGGCAGCAGCCCGAAGGCCAAGCCGCCGATCAAGTACCGGATCGTGGTCCGCTCGCAAGGCGACGCGACCGTGGTGTCCGTGCTCAACGAAGCCGGCGCGCCCGACAGCTCGGCCAATGCGCAGCGCATCGTCAAGGTGATCGCCGACGACATCAAGTAGACGGGGTCGCGCGGTGTTGCGTTTCAGGAACCTGGGCAGCGGCAGCTCGGGCAACGCAACCGTCGTCGAGGGCCGCAGCGGTGCCAGCGTCACCCGATTGCTGGTCGACTGCGGCCTGGGTATCCGCCAGATGGAGCAGCGGCTCGCGCTCGCCGGCCTCGCCGCCGGCGACATCGACGCGATCTTCATCACGCACGAACACAGCGACCATATCGGCTGCGCACGCCAGCTCGCGCTGCGCCACCGCATTCCCGTCTGGATGAGCCGCGGCACCCATGCCGGCACCCGCGACGGCGATTTCGGCGACCTGCTGCACTACGCCAGCGACGGGATTCCGATGGCGCTGGGCGAACTGTCCGCGACGCCGTTCACCGTGCCGCACGATGCGCGCGAACCGCTGCAGCTGCGATGCACCGACGGCGCCACCAGCCTGGGCATCCTGACCGACCTCGGCCACGCCACCGACCATGTGCTCGGTCACCTGTCCGGCTGCCATGCCTTGCTGCTCGAGAGCAACCACGACTCCGCGCTGCTGGCCGCATCGTCCTATCCGCCGTTCCTGAAGAAGCGCGTGGGCGGCAAACACGGCCACCTGTCGAACGCCGCGTCGGCGGATATCGCCGCCGCCCTGCGGCACCCGGGCCTGTCGCGTGTCGTGGCGGCCCATCTGAGCCGCGAGAACAACCGCCCGGAACTGGCCCGTGCCGCGCTGGCCGAGGCACTGGGATGCGCCGGCGACGATGTCGGGGTGGCCGATCCGGTGTCGGGAACGGACTGGATCACGGCCTGAATCACGCCGCCACAGGCGGGCGACGCTCAGCTGCCCGCGGCATCGCCGACACACAAAAAAGCCGCCCATCGGGCGGCTTTTGTGCGAAGGCAATCGGGAAAACCGATGGCGCTCAGGGCTTCTTGACCGCTGCGGCAGCGGCGTCGGCTGCGTTCTTGACGGCATCGGCAGCGGCACCAGCGGCCGATGCGGCATCGCCGACTGCGCCGGCAGCAGCCGATGCGGCGTCGGTGGTGGCTTCAGCGGTGGCTTCGGTGGCAGCGGAAGCGGCTTCCTTGACTGCTTCGACAGCCGGCGCTGGCTCGGCCGCCGGCGCGGGTGCAGGCACCTCCTCTTTTTGGCCACAGGCTGCAAGAGCAACGGCAGCGACGATCGCTGCCAGGACGAGAGACTTCTTCATGATGGAACAAAACCTGAAAAATACAGGAAACGGTTGATGGTTCGCCGGCGCCAATGGTCGGGCCGACCAGGCATTCGGGACTTCACGCCCCGATGCCCGGCGCGATTGTATGCACAATCGCACACGATTTCAGGGTAAACCCTCGGCGGCCGCAACTATATTTACAGGCCCAGCGTCGTGGCCGGAAAACCCGGGCTCGACACCTGCATCAGCTCCTGCAGCAACTCCTTGTGCTGCACGATCCGTTCGGGTTCGGAGCCACTGATGCCGGCACTGCGCACCGGGTCCAGCAACTGCAAGGTCCAGTGCGGACTCCACAACAGGGTCGGGAAATTGGCCGAGTCGACCTGCCGGCAGACCCTGGCCTCGATGATGTGGCCCCAGGTCCTGCGCCAGTTGACGAAGCGGGCATGGTGGCGCACGACGGTGTCGTATTCCGTCGCCAGCAGCGTGCAGCTGCGCCCGGAACGCGACCAGGCCTGCAGGCTGTCCACCACCTGGCGCTCGTGCAGCGGCCAGTCGAGGAACCGGGCGTCGCACAGGATCATCTCGCGCCAACCCTGCTGCGCGGCCACCGCGAACGCATGACGGACCCGTTGGGCAAACGCCTCGCGGCCGGAGAAGCGGCCGCTCGCCAGTTCCGGCGGCGGTGACGGGGCCTGGGTATCAGCAGACATGCAACCACCCCGCTTCGCACCATGACTGCAACAGCTCCCGCGCACCGGCGCTGGCACGGGAGCATTCGCGCGCATCGAGCCGGCGCTGGTCGGCCAGCCGGCGCATCAGCCGCGCATCGGCGCCACTGGCGCGGTAACTCTCGCCATTGATGAAAACATGGTTGCGGTCGTACATCATGCGGCTCCTGCGATCGAGTTGCACGGCGCCGTCGAGCCGGGCGCCATCGGCTTCATCGAACCATACCCAGGGCTTGGGTTCGGTCAGATGTTCGCCCAGATTGCGCGCGAGCACCAGCGGATCGCCCAGCGCGCGCTCGAGCGCCTGCCGGGCGAATTGCGCCAGCGCGTCCGGCACCGCCGCCGAATCCGCCACCGCGGCCTGCCCCGGATCCCGGTACAAGGCCGAACCGAGCTCCTCGGACGCATCCTGCGCCAGCCGCTGCAGCAACTCGGCCGCCAGGTCACCGGTGGCCGGCGCCTTGAAGCCGATCGAATAGGTCATGCATTCGTCCAGCGCCACGCCGTCGTGCGCATACCGCGGCGGCAGGTACAACATGTCGCCCGGCTCCAGGTCGTAACTGGCCTCCGGCTCGAAACGGCGCAGGATCTTCAGCGGCACGCCCTCCTGCAGGCTCAGGTCCTTCTGGCGGCCGATGCTCCAGCGGCGCCGCCCGTGCGCCTGCAGCAGGAACACGTCGTAGCTGTCGAAATGGGGACCCACGCCACCGCCAGGGCTGGCGTAGCTGACCATGACGTCGTCGAGCCGCGCATCGGGCACGAAGCGGAAACGGTTCAGCAATGCATGCACCGGCTCGGCCAGCAGGTCCACGCCCTGCACCAGCAAGGTCCATCCCGGCGCCCGGAGCGCGGGCAACGCGCGCCGCTTGAACGGCCCCTGGCGCAGCGTCCAGTCGTCGGCGCCCTTGCCCTTCGTGCCGGCGACCACCAGTCGCGACTGCACGTGCGGCTGCGCGGCCAGGTCGAACAGTGCCGCGCGGTCCAGCGGTGCCCGGAAACCGGGAATCGCCTGGCGGATCAGCAGCGGCTTGCGCTGCCAGTGGCGCCGCATGAAGGTATGCGGACTGAGGCCGCCAAGCAGGGGCAGTGGGCTGTGTACGTTCATGGGTCGCTGGGGAGGTCCTGGATGAAAGGCGACGATGCAGCCTGCAACGCAGGCACCGCGCGCGCCGGGGGCAATGGCAAACTGCGACAATTCTCCTATGGAAATCACACAACAATGCGTGGTCGGCCTGACCTGGACGATCAAGGACACCCTGGGCGAGGAACTCGATGTGCTCGATGAGGTGGTCGAGTTCCTGATCGGCGGCAACGACCTGTTCAAGAAGATCGAGGACGCCTTGCAGGGTTACGGGGTCGGTGCCCGGGTGCAGTTGCAACTCGAACCCGAGGAGGCCTTCGGCGACTTCAACGACCGGCTGGTGTTCCTCGAGCCGCGCAAGCTCTTCCCCGCGGATATCGAGGAAGGCCTGACCTTCGAGGGCCATGCCCTGCCCGCGGGCTGCAACCCCGAGGCGCCGAAAGACGTGCTGTACACCGTCACCGACCTGTACCCGGACCACGTGGTGCTCGACGGCAACCACCCGCTGTCCGGCATTGCGCTGCGGCTGTCGATGAAGGTCGAGTCGGTACGCGAAGCCACCGAGGAGGAGATCGGCCGCGGCAGCGCCGGCACCGGCTTCTTCAAGATCCAGGTGCAGCCGCCCGAAGCCTGAGCGTCATTGGAGCGGCGGGATCCGGGCCCGGGCGACCTCGACCTCCTCGGGCGTCATGACCGACGCCACCCGCTTGACCGATTCCACGGCATAAGGGACGTCCTGCGCGGCCGCCATGCTGTACCAGACATAGGCCTCGGTGGCATTGGCCGGCACCCCTTCGCCGCGCTCGTAGAGGTATCCGAGCACCAGTTGCGCCTGCAGCAGTCCGGCGCGTGCGGCCTTTTCGATCCAGGCCACGCCCTTGCCCATGTCCTGGGCCGCGATGACCCCGTCGGCATAGGTCACGCCGACGTAATACTGCATCAGCGTGCGGCCCTGCGCGATCATCTCGCTCGAGGCCGTGCCGGAGCGCTTCAGGACCACCGGCACTTCGCCCTGGTTGGATGCGAAGGCCTCCATCTTGCGCAGCGTCTCGACGAGAAACTGCCGTTGCGCCGCCCGTGCCCGCTGCTGGGCCGGACCCGCGGGCACGGCCTTCACCACGGCGTTGGTCAACACGACCACGGCGGCCAGCGGCGTCATGCCCGGCCGCATCTGCGGCGAATACCAGGCCCGCACCAGCAACTCGTCGAGTTCGGTCAGCGCATCGACCCGCTGGTAGAAGTAGCTCAGCACCGTGTCGCCGGTCGGATGCCCCGAGATGCCGATGGCGTGCATGGCCTCGTGCAGGACACACTGGTAGACGGCGTGATCACGCATCTTGAGTTCGGCCTTCACGATCAGCGAACGCTCGATCTCCTGGACACGCACGAAACAGGCCTGGTTGTCCGGCAAGTCGAGGTCGTCGACGATCTGCACGTCCAGGTTGGCGCGTTTCCCGGCGTCCTGCGCGTCGGACACGTCGAGCAGCCGCACACCGGCCAGCGTCGTGACCTTGCCCAGCGCGTTCATGATGCGCCCGCGGTGCGTGGACTGGTTGCGCCCATGGATGCGAACACGGATCTCCTCGCCCCAACGCACGACCTGCGTCGGCGAACCGCCCTGGTACCACAAGGACTCCCAGACGGTGTCGAACCGATCCTGCAGCGCATCGGCCCGGACCGGCACGGCGGCGGCGAACAACACGAACAAGGCCAGCAGGCGTTTCATGCGGACATCCTGTAAGGAAAATGGAAACGGATGAAGATGGGTGTAAACGGGTTCGGCCTGGCCCGTTGCCGTCGTTCAGGCCTTGCCGGTGGAGCCGTATCCGCCCTCGCCACGCACGCTGGGCGGAAATTCGGACACCCGGTTGAACCGGGCCTGCACCACCGGCACGACGACCAGCTGGGCGATACGCTCCATCGGTTCGATCGTGAACGGGGTCGGACTGCGGTTCCAGGCGCTGACCATCAGCTGGCCCTGGTAGTCGCTGTCGATCAGGCCGACCAGGTTGCCCAGCACGATGCCGTGCTTGTGGCCCAGGCCGGAGCGCGGCAGGATCAGCGCCGCGTAGTTCGGGTCGGCCAGGTGGATGGCGAAACCCGTGGGCACCAGCTGCCAGGCGTTGGGTGCCAGCAGCAGCGGCGCATCCAGGCAGGCGCGCAGGTCGAGGCCGGCGCTGCCCGGCGTGGCGTAGGCCGGCAACTGGTCTTCCAGCCGCGGATCGAGGATCTTGACGTCTATCTGCATCGTGGCACGCGCGTGAGGATGATGGCGAGTCTACGACGGTCGGCGCAGCATCTGCGCGCAGGTCTGCACCAGCGCGCGCGCCAGCTCCAGCTTGGGCGCCCGGGGCAACTCGCGCGCGCCATCGGCGCTCACCAGCAACAAGGCGTTGTCGTCCTGGCCGAACGCGGCCGGGCCGATGTTGCCCACCACCAGCGGCACGCCCTTGCGCTCCAGCTTGGCCCGTGCATGGGCCAGCAGGTCCTGGCTTTCGGCGGCAAAACCGACGCACAGCAGTTCGCCGGTGCGCGCGCGCGGCGACTGGGCCACCGTGGCCAGGATGTCCGGATTCTCGGTGAATTGCAGCTGCGGCGCCGCGCCGGTGCCGTCCTTCTTGATCTTGTGTTCGGCCACCGTCACCGGACGCCAGTCGGCGACCGCCGCGGTGGCGATGAAGATGGTCGCCTGCGCGGCCTGCGCCAGCGTGGCATCGAACATCTGCTGCGCCGAGCGCACGTCGATGCGGGTCACGCCCCGTGGCGTGGGCAGCGCCACCGGACCGGCCACCAGCGTGACCGCTGCGCCGGCCTCCTGCGCCGCCCGCGCGACGGCAAAACCCATCTTGCCGCTGCTGCGGTTGGTGATGCCACGCACCGGATCGATGGCCTCGTAGGTGGGGCCGGCGGTGACCAGCACGTGCTGGCCGGCCAGCAGCTTGGGCTGGAAAAACGCGATCAGGTCGTGCACCAGCTCCGCCGGTTCGAGCATGCGCCCGTCGCCGGTCTCGCCGCAGGCCTG
>JBFIDI010000148.1:0-11422 GCA_041581405.1 Burkholderiaceae bacterium | reverse complement strand
TTCGGCACGCTCGACGAGTTGTTCGAGGTGCTCACGCTGGTGCAGACCGGCAAGGCCAAGCCGGTGCCGATCGTGTTGTGCGGCTCGGACTACTGGAAGCGGCTTGTCAATTTCGACGTGCTGGTGGAGATGGGCGCGATATCGCCGAAGGACCTGGAGCTGTTCACCTGCGTCGACACACCCGAGGCGATCTGGAGCACCATCAAGGGTTTCTACGATCTGTAGCGGCACTTGCGACTGTCGCGACCGGGTGAATGGCGTCCACCGGCACCCGCAGGCCGAACGCCAGCCGGGAACTGGCGCCGACCACCAGCCCGACGGCCCAGAACAGCGCCGACACACCCACCGCGGCGCCCAGGCTGCCGAAGAACAGCGGCATCGCGACGCTGGACGCGTTGATCGTCATCAGCCGCAGGCCCAGCGCCTCGCCATGGCGCGCGTCCGGCGTGATCTGGTGCAAGGTGCTCATCACCATCGGCTGCACCGATCCGAGCGCCAGTCCCAGCACCACCGAACACGCGCCCATGGCCCATGCATCGGTCATGAACGGATAGACCGCAAAAACGGCCGCCGTGGTCAGCATCGCGCTGGCGATGACGGTGTTCTCGCGCAGATGCGCCGCGAACACGGGCATGACGATCCGGATCATGGCCGCGGCAATGGCAAAACTGCCCAGGATGGCGCCGATCACCGACGCGTTGAAGCCGCGCTCGTGGCCGATCAGCGGCACCGCGAACAGGTGCACGTCCCAGCATGAGGACAGGCACCAGTTGACCAGCATCAGGCGGCGCATCATCGGCTCGCGCATCAGGTCCCAGGCGCGTGTGGCGGGCGCGCCGGTCACGGGCCGCACCGGGTCCAGGTCCTGCACGGAGCGGATCCAGAACCAGGTCGCCAGCGGCAACACGGCCATCAGCAGGAAAGCCGCACGAAAACCCGACGTATCGCCGGCGCCCGCGCCGGCATAGTCGATCATCAGGCCCGCCGCCAGCGGCCCGACGAAGTTCGAGGCGGCCGGCCCGATCGCCAGCCAGCTGAACACCCGCTTGAGTTCGGTCGGCCCGGCCGCCGCGCGGCCGACGTGGCGCTGCAGCGAGATCGACGCGGCACCGGTCGCGCCACCGGTCATCAAGGCGCTCAGGCACAACACCGGGAAGACCGGGAACACCACGGCGAGCCCCGCACCCAGTGCGGCCACCGCGACCGCGATGCGCATCGGGCGCTTGAGTCCGTGGCGGTCGGCAAAACGGCCGGCCGGCAAGGCCAGGAAGACCGGCGCCAGCGCGAACAAGGCGAGCAACACGCCGACGTTCATCGCACTGTGGCCATCGCGCAAGGCCAGCAGCGGTGCGGCCATGCGTGTGCCGGCCATGCACGCATGCAGGCAGATGTGGCCGCTGATCAGCCGCGCCAGTTCACCGGTTCGCATCGGGTTCGGCGCCGTCGTCGGCGTCCGCCGACAGCGGCAACACGGCGGCCGACTGGGGTTCGGGCAAGGACTCGACCTGGCGCAGCGCCCGGTCCATGGCCCGGCTGCGGGTCTGCGCCGAATCGATGGTCTTGAGCACCGTCTCGGTCTGGCTCTTGACCCGGGCCAGCACATCGCCGAACTTGCCGAACTCGGTCTTGACCGCGCCCAGCACCCGCCAGACCTCGCTGGCGCGTTGCTCCAGCGCCAGCGTGCGGAACCCCATCTGCAGCGCGCCCAGCATCGCCAGCAAGGTGGTCGGCCCGGCCAGCGTGATGCGGTGCTCGCGCTGCAGCGCCTCCATCAGGCCGGGACGGCGCAACACCTCGGCGTACAGGCCTTCGGTGGGCAGGAACAGGATCGCGAAGTCGGTCGTATGTGGCGGCTCGATGTATTTCTCCGACATGGAGCGCGCCTCGAGCCGGATACGCGCCTCCAGCGCCCGGCCGGCCTGCTCGGCGCCCGCCGCATCGGCGCGCCCCTGCGCATCGAGCAGGCGTTCGTAGTCCTCGTTCGGAAACTTGGCATCGATCGGCAACCACAACGGCTGCTCGCCCGAGCCCTGGCCGGGCAACCGGACGGCGAAGTCCACGACCGCCTTCGAGCCCGGGCGCGTGGCCACCTGGCTCGCATACTGGTCGGCCACGAACACCTGCTGCAGCAGCGCCTCGAGCTGGGCCTCGCCGAAGATGCCGCGGGTCTTCACGTTGGTCAGCAGGTGCTTGAGGTCACCCACGCCCTGGGCCAGCGTCTGCATCTCGCCCAGGCCCTTGTGCACCTGTTCCAGCCGGTCGGCGACCTGCTTGAAACTCTCGCCGAGCCGCGCATGCAGCGTGGCCTGCAGTTTCTCGTCCACGGTGGCGCGCATCTCCTCGAGCCGGGCGGCATTGCTGGCCTGCAGTTGCGCGAGTTGCGCCTCGAGCGTCTGGCGCACCTCGGCCATGCGGCGCGAGTTGCTCTCGCCGAGCTGGTGCAGCTGGGTCGCCAGCGTGTCGGACAGGCTGCGCTGCAGCACGGTCAGCTGCTGTCCGAACGCGTCGATCTGGGCGTTCTGGGTACGGGTGGACTGCGCGCCTTGCGCCAGCAGCGTCTGCTGGAACAAGGTGATGGTCTGGGCCAGTTCCTGGCGCGCATCGCGCGAGGACTCGGCGATCTCGTGCGCCAGTGCGCGCTCGAGCTGGTCCACCCGGGAGGAGCTGGCGCGCATCGCCTCGATCAGTTGCGCATGGGCGCCGGTCATGGTCTCGCGCAGCGCGCGTGTCCCCGGACGCAGCAGCAACCCCAGCAGCAGGACACCATTGACGCCCAGGGCGAGCAAGATCCACCAGGGCTCGACCTGCAGCCGGGACAGCAGCTCCATCATGGCTTCGGCATCCTCCCCCTGGCCCTGTGCGCGGGCCGGCCGATGGCGGCGTGCGGCATGCCGCGATCAGGCCAGGCCCAGCGCCTGTGCGTTGAGGGCGGTGCGGGGCCGCCCGTGGATCAGGAAATCGATCAGGTTGTCAGCCGCCAGGTTGGCCATTGCCAGCCGCGTCGGCACGCTGGCGCTGGCGATATGCGGGGTCAGCACCACGTTGGACAAGGCCAGCAGGTCCGGGTGCACCCGGGGTTCGCCCTCGAACACGTCCAGACCGGCGGCGGCGATGCGCCGTTCGCGCAAGGCCTGCGCAAGCGCGACGTCGTCGACGATGCCGCCGCGCGCGATGTTCACCAGAACCGCCGTGGGTTTCATCATCGCCAGTTCCGCCGCGCCGATGGTGTGGTGCGAGGCGGCCGAATACGGAACCACGAGCACCACATGGTCGGCCGTGCGCAGCAGGTCCTCCTTGGAGACGTATTGCGCCTGGCAGTCCGCCTCGAGCGCGGGATCGAGACGGCTGCGGTTGTGGTAGATCACGCGCATGCCGAAACCCAATGCGCCACGGCGCGCGATGCCCTGGCCGATGCGGCCCATGCCGATGATGCCCAGCGTGCTGCCATGGATGTCCTGCCCCGCGAACATGTCGTAGCTCCAGCGCGTCCACTGGCCGGCGCGCAGGAAATGTTCGCTCTCGGTGACGCGCCGGGCGGCCGCCATCAGCAGCGCAAAGCCGAAATCGGCGGTGGTCTCGGTCAACACGTCCGGCGTGTTGGTGGCCAGCACCCCGGCGGCCGTCATCGCGTCGAGGTCGAAGTTGTTGTAACCCACCGCCATGTTGGCGCAGATCTTCAGCTCCGGACAGGCCGCCAGCAGCGCCGGGTCGATACGTTCGCTGCCCGTGCACAGCAGGCCCGTCTTGCCACGGGCGAAGGCGGCCAGTTCGGGGCCGGACAACACGGTGTCCTGCTGGTTGGCCACGACATCGAAGTGGGTTTGCAGACGTTCCACGACCTGGGGAAAGATGGCTCGGGCAACGGCGATGGGGGGTTTGGACATGTCGGAAAACGGAAAGGGTTGCGAAAGGCGTCGACGGGTGGGCAGCGGGCCGGGCGGCTTTGGCCGTCTCAACCCTCCTGGGGTATCTCGAACACCTGGCGCAGGTAGGCCAGGTACCGTTCGTCGTCGCACATGTTCTTGGAGGGCGTGTCCGACAACTTGGCCACCGGCTGGCCGTTGCAGCGCACCATCTTGATGACGATCTGCAGCGGCTCGTAACCCAGGTCGTTCGTCAGGTTGGTGCCGATGCCGAACGCCAGCTGGCAGCGCCCGTGGAATTGCCGGTACAGCTCGATCGTACGGGGCACGGTCAGGCTGTCGCTGAAGATCAGCGTCTTGGTGCGCGGGTCGACCCGGTTGCGCACATAGTGCGCCAGCACGCGCTCGCCCCACTGGAACGGGTCGCCGCTGTCGTGCCGCGCACCGTCGAACAGCTTGCAGAAATACATGTCGAAGTCGCGCAGGAAGGCGTCGAGGCCGTAGACGTCGCTGAGCGCGATGCCCAGGTCGCCCCGGTACTCCTTGGCCCAGGTCTCCAGGCCGTAGATCTGGCTGTCGCGCAGGCGCGGCCCCAGGGCCTGGCAGGCCTGCAGGTACTCGTGCGCCATCGTGCCCAGTGGCGTGAGCCCGAGCTTCATCGCAAACAGGACGTTGCTGGTGCCGGCAAACTGGCCGCCGACACCCGCCGCGCCGCCGGGCCGCTGGTGGGTGCCCAGCCGCGCGATCAGCACGCGCAACACCTCCTCGTGCCAGGCCTTGCTGAAGCGCCGCCGCGTGCCGTAATCGGCGATCTTCAGGTCGGCCAGTTCCGGCGTGCGCAGTTGCTCGATCTTCTCGTCCAGCCGGCGACGGCCCTCGACCAGGTCCGGCAGGTTGCGGGTATTGCGGAAGAACACCTCGTTGACGATGGCCAGCACCGGGATCTCGAACAGGATGGTGTGCAGCCACGGGCCGCGGATCGTGATGTCGATCTCGCCCGTGGGCAGGCTGGTGACGGTGATGTATTTCTCGTTCAGCGAGAACAGGCCGAGGAAATCGATGAAGTCGCTCTTGATGAAACGCATCGAGCGCAGATAGGCCAGTTCCGGCTCGCGAAAGTGCAAGGTGCACAGCAGCCGGATCTCCTCGCGGATCTCGTCGGCAAAGGGTGCCAGGTCGAAGGGCGGCGCCCCTGCCGCGGGCTGGGCCTGGGCATTGCGGCACTTGAACCGGTATTCCACCTGCGCACCGGGAAACTGATGCAGGACCGCCTGCATCATCGTGAACTTGTACAGGTCGGTGTCGAGAAGACTGGTGATGATCATGGCAAGGGCGTGGGCCCGACGGCAACGGCGGTCCCGGCAGTGTACGGGAACCCGGCCCTGCGCGAGGTCAAGGCGCCGGCGGCGACAGGCCGGCACAATCCGCTCCCATGAGCACCGCTGCAACACCGCTGGCCGAGGAACTGCTGCTCCAACTCGATGCCATCGCGCTCGTGCATCCGCCGCCACCCATCGTGGGGCTGCATGTACCGGCGGATCTGGACAGCACCGCGGCCAGGCCGCGCGACGCGGCGTTTTGCGCCGTCGAACTCGAGGACGGCGCGTTCGGCCTGTCGTACCTGCTGCTGGGCGACACCCTGCGCCAGTGGATGGCCAGCGGCAGCGGACAGGCTGGCGCGCAAGCGCTGCGGGGCCGCTGCCCGCTGGAACTGGCGCGCCGCTTCGCCACCCACGACGGGCTGGACCGCGCGCTGGCGCTGGCCTGCATCAATGCGCTGACCGATTCGGTCTGGCGGCGATTGCGATACGACCCGCCGGCGGCGGACAACTCCCTGGGGGACATCGCGCTGCATCCGGGCGACCATCTGGGCATGATCGGCTTCTTCCCGCCGCTGGTGCGCCAGGTGCAGGCCACGCACGCGGAACTGACGGTCGTCGAGCTGAGCGAAGACATGGTGCGCCGCCAGCAGGCGCGTTTTCCCGGCGTGCGGATCACGACCGACCGCGCCGCCCTGGCCCCTTGCAATGTCGTGGTCGGGACCTCCACCATGTTGCTCAACGACACGCTGGACACGATGCTGGCCGCCGCACCCCGCGCAAGCCGCTTCGCCGTCATCGGACCTTCGGCCGGACTGTGGCCGGACACCTTGTTTGCGCGCGGCGTGAGCCTGCTGGGGGGCACCCGGGTCGTCGACGCAGACGGCTTTCGCAAGGCCATGGCCAGCGGCGCCTCGTGGAGCGGCACGGCACGCAAGTTCGCGCTGTCGGCGCACGACTGGCCCGGATGGAAGAGCCTGCTCGCGCAGCGGGACTGAGTGCCGCGGCCGCGCGCGTCACGCCATCGAGCGGCAGAACTCCTGCACCGGCAGGCGCGGCGTGTGGAACCCGTTGACGATGGCGTCGGGATCGGCATGGCCGAGCGCCATCGCGCAGACCAGGACGTCATCGGCCGCAGCCCCGACATGCGGCAGCACGATGGTGGCAAACATGTTCCACGCGGCCTGCGGGCAGGTATGCAGGCCATGCAGCCGCGCATGCAGCATCACGTTCTGCACGAAGCGCCCGCACGGCAGCAGGTGTTCGGCGCCCTGCCCGCGCGCCATCGTGAAGACCAGCCCCACGGGGGCGTCGAAGAATCGGTAGTTGCGCTGGTGCTGCGCATGCATCCGGTCCTTGTCCGCACGGCCGATGCCCAGCAGTCCGTACAGGCCCCAGCCGTTGTCACGACGGCGCTCGATGTAGGGGCTGAACCACTCGCGCGGGTAGTAGTCGTACGGCTCGGGATATTGCGTCCGCAGTGCCGGTTCGCCACGCATGGCGTCATGCGCGGCGCAGACCCGTTCGCACAAGGCCTGGCGGCTGCGGCCCTGCAACACATGGACCCTGCACGGGGGCGCGGCCGTGCCCACGGTATCGCAGGCAGCGTCCACCAGGATGCGCACGATCCGGTCTCGCTCCACCGGTTGCGAGGTGAAGGCGCGCACCGACATGCGCGAGGCCATGGCGGCGTTCCATGCGTCGGGGCAAGCGGCGGGGCATGCGGCGGGGCATGCGGCGGGGCAAGCGGCGGGCGAGGCGGAAGACGGAGGTTCTGACAGCATCGTGGATCAGGCACGTGAATTCGGCGGAAGGCGTGCGCCGCGGGCGGCGTCGAACGAGCGGCAGCACGCGCGGACAGTATCACCGATGGCCGTGCCCCATCTGCGCGCGGGTGTCGATACCTGCCCCCGCAACCAGGCCCGGCCAGATCCGGTCACGCCAGGCCGGTGGGCGTGACAGCCTGATGACCCATCGTGGCCGCGGTCGTTTCTAGAACACGACGTCTAATATGTTGCGCTGCAACAAAAAACGCTTGCCATGCCCGTTCGGCTCCTTATAATTCGTCTCATGCTGCACTGCAACATAACCTGGTTTGCAGGAGTCGGTTCAGACACAAGATCAAAGATTCACTAACGTAACGCAGGAGTAATTCAAATGATGACCGTTGAACAAGTCATGGCCTCTCACAAAGCCAACATCGAAACCCTGGTCGGCCTGACCAGCAAAGCCTTCGAGGGCGTCGAGAAGATCGTCGAACTCAACATGACCGCTTCCAAGGCTGCCCTGGCTGAAGCCGGCGACCATGCCCAGGCCGTTCTGAGCGTGAAAGACGCCCAGGAACTGCTGACCTTGCAGTCCGGCCTGATGCAGCCCCTGGCCGAGAAAGCCGCCGCCTACAACCGTCACCTGTACGACATCGCGTCGGGCTCGGCTGCCGAGTTCACCCGCGCCTTCGAAGAGCAGGCCAGCGAGAACCAGAAGAAATTCATGGGTCTGGTCGACACCGCCGCCAAGAACGCCCCGGCCGGCACGGAGACCGCTGTCGCCGTGATGAAGAGCTCGGTTGCCGCCGCCAACAACGCGCTGGAGTCGGTCCAGAAGGCTGTCAAGCAGGCCACCGAAGTTGCCGAAAGCAACTTCAACACGGTGACCGCCACGGCCGTCAACGCCAGCAAGACCGTCGCCAAGAAGCGCTGATCTGTCGCTTATTGCCAACATGGCGTCCGGAGCAGCCCTTGTTAAGGGGCTGCCTCTAGCAAACAAGGGAAAACCCTGAGATACTCGGACGTTATCGATATCAGATTTTCTGGTTGTCTCCTCGGGTCCTTTCGATACCAACAGGTTCAGGGATCCCTTCAAGGCCTCATCGCAAGATGAGGCCTTTTTTTTGCCTGTACACATCCGTGTCGCCGCAGCTTGCTGCATCCGATCCGATCCCTGCCCCATACGGTTGACCGCAAGCCGCCCCGCCAGAGTTAGAATTTTTTCGTGAACTCCACCACGACAGCCGCGGTCATCGTGGCGCTGCAGGCGATGGGCATGGCATTGGCCTTCATCCTCGCCGACCGACGATCGCCGACCAGTCGTGCCTTGGGCATGTTCCTGGCCTGCACCGGCCTGTCGATTGCAATCGACGTGTTGTGGGTCATTCCCATGCGTATCGAAGTCGGCGTCGTTCCCTGGGAAGGCGTGTTGGCGTTGCCCCAGTCGCTGGCCATCGTGTTTGCCTTCGAGTGGGTGCTGCGGGTACGGGAGACCATTCCGGCGGCCAACCTCAAGACACGCGGCCCGAACCGCCTGCTGCGCATCGCGCAGGGTCTGGCCGTGGTCTACGGCCTGGCGGCCGTGGCCTTCCCCTCCCAGCGCGCGGCCCATTTCGGCAACCTGATTCTGTATCCCGGCGAACGCGTGCATCCGGCGTTCTGGATGTTCTTCGTGCCACTGGCGCTGTCCATCGTGGTCGGCACCGCCGGAACCCTGTTCACGCTGTTCCGCAAGCCCGATCGCGCCGAGGTCCGGCGGCTGATCGCGTTTGCCATCGGTGCGCCCGTGATGGCCACCGGCATCATTGCCCCGCCCCACCTGGCCGCCTTGTCCACGACCGTGGGCCTGCTGGTGCTGCTGATCGGCTCAGTCCAGTATCACGTGACCCAGGGCCAGCGGGCGCAGTTCCTGTCGCGTTTCCTGGCGCCCCAGGTCGCCCAGCTGGTGACCAAGCGCGGGCTCAAGAGCGCGACCGACGAAAAAACCCTGGAGTTGTCGGTGGTGTGTTGCGACCTGCGGGGTTTCACGGCCTTCTCGGCGGCCACCTCGTCGCGCCGGGTGATCGAGATCCTGCGCGAATACTACGATGCGGTGGGTGTAGCCGCAGCAGCCTGCGGCGGCACGATCAAGGACCAGGCGGGCGACGGCGTGCTGATCCTGGTCGGGGCCCCGCTGCCGTTCGAAGACCATGCGCAACGCGCGATCGAACTGGCGCGGCGGATCCGGGATGTCGGCGTTGCGCTCACGCGCCAGTGGTCGGACCAGGAAATGCAGCTCGGCGTGGGTGTCGGCGTGGCCAGCGGCTTCGTGACCGTGGGTGTCATCGGTGGCGCATCGCGGCTCGAATACACCGCCGTGGGCTCACCGGTGAACCTGGCCTCGCGCCTGTGTTCGGAGGCCGCGCACGGACAGGTCCTGGTCGACCAGCGCACGTTCGAGCTGCTTCGCGAGCGTTCGTCGCAGAGCCGCCTCGACGCCGGCAGCGCGCTGGATCTCAAGGGGTTCGCGGCCCCGGTTCCGAGCTACGTGCTGGCCGCCGCCTGAGAACCGAGCGCCCTCAATTGGCCGAGCCGGACTGGCGCGTCAGGATCGCCGTCGTATTGGCCAGGCGTTCGGCCAGGTTGCGGATCAGTTCGATCGCCGCATCCGGGTTCTCGCGAATGACACTGCGGAACAGTTCGGCCGAAATGCGCAAGACCTCGACACGCGTCGCCGCGGTGGCCGTTGCGGTGCGTGGCACCTGGCCGAAGATCGCGATTTCGCCGACGATGCCGTTGCGCCCGACCGTGCCGAGCGACAACGGCTCCTGCCCGTTCGGACGATCGACGGAGATCTGCACGTCGCCCTCGATGACGACGTAACAGGCGTCGCCGGGATCGCGCATGTGGAAGATCTCCTGCCCCGGGCTATAGGTCAGGCGCTCGCTGCTGAAACACAGCAGCTTCTGCTTGGCAGGCGCGATCTTGCTGAAGATCGGAAACCTGCGGATCAATTCGACTTCCTGCTCCAGGCTCATCCTCGTACTCCTAAGCCGACCCCTGGCCGGGATGCATCAACTTGTTCAGCACGCCACCGCCGCGCGACACCAACTCGTCGAATCGGCCCTGCTCCACCAACTGGCCACGTTCCATCACCAGTACCTGATCGAAGGTGCGGGCCTGCTCGGCCCGGTTGAGCACCCAGATCACGGCACTGTCCTTGCGACTTTGTAACACGCTTTCCAGAAGTCGGTCCTGCACGTGGGGATCCATGACGGCGGTGGCCTGGTCCAGGATCAGCACGGCGGGACGCTTGAGCATGGCACGCGCCAGCGCGACCTTCTGCCGATCCGCGGCCGACAGCCGGCTGCCACCGGTGCCCACCTGGTAGTCCAGGCCGATGCGCAACACCATCGGGCGCAGGGACAACTCGTCCAGGATCTGGCGCAGCAAGGCGCCGATCTGCGCACCGCCCAGGGCCTGCCCGCTGGCGATCTTGCCGAACAGGATGTTGTCCTGCAGCGACGCTGCGTTGTTGTAGCGCTCGAAGTCGAAGAACTCGATCGCACCGCGCAATTCGTCCGGCAGGTTGGCGGCAAACTGACGCCGGGCCTCGAGAATGCGGTCCTCCAGTGCCTCGTCGATCAGGCCCAGCCGGTGCTTGGTGACGATCAGCTTGAACGGCAGACCCAGCAACAGGTTGCGGTCGTTCTCGGGCACGCGCGCCAGGCCGGACGATGCGACCCGCGTGACGATGTCCTTGACCCGGGGAAGGTCGTCGTAGGCGATGAAACTGAAACGTTCGAACAGTTCGTGCCCGGGCGGCAGGTCGCTGAACAACTCGAGCATGGTTTCGGCGAGTTTGTGCCCCACGCCGAGCAGGTCGTCGTACAGGCCGGTCTCGTGCACCACCTTGCGCGTATACGGGTGCATCGCCAGATTGTCCGAATTGAACACCTTGCCCACCGGGGTCCCGAACAGCAGGTTCTCGGCCATCGTGGCGTTGCGGTTGTACCGCGACACGTCGAACTGTTCGACCAGATCGGCCAGCTCCGGCTGCCCCAGCCGCTCGCGCATCGTGGTGCGCGCGCGCAGGATGCTCTGCTCGATCTGCGGGCTGCCGCCCAGGCTCACGGCACTGCGCAAGCCGATTTCGAACAGCGTCTCCTCCAGGTCCACCAAATGCAGCATCTCGAGCAGGCGCTGTTCCATCGCTTCGGCATCCTCGACACCGGCGGCGGCGTAGTCCAGCCACTGCGCCTCGATGTCCAGCGTGCTGTTGCCCGCGCGCGTGGCCTCGCGCAGCCGGGACTGGTATTGCCGCAATGCCGTGCCTTCATAGGTGGCGGGACTGATGGGACGGTGCTTGAGCCCGTACAACATGTTCTCGCGCACGGTGGTCGGAAACAGGTAGGCCGTGGGACCGACGTAACCGGTGGCACGCCCGGTCACCGCCTCGGGTGCGCGTGTCAGGTCGATGCCGCCGAGCTCGAGC
>JBFIDI010000147.1:0-11452 GCA_041581405.1 Burkholderiaceae bacterium | reverse complement strand
GGTCCCTTGTCCGTCATGGGACGTTATCGCGACGAACTGGTCCGACAGCCCGATGGTGCATGGGTAATCCGTGAACGCCATAGCAGTATCGATTTTGCGAGCAAGCCATCATGAAGCTTGCAACCGTCAACATGCAAGGCGCCGAACGTTTCGGTGTGGTCGATGGCGAATCCTTCATCGACCTCAGCGCGCACTTTGCCGGGCGCTGCCATGACATCTCTGGATTGTTCGCCGGCGATCTGCTCGACGAGGCACGGCAGTATGCAGCGGGTGCCGTGGCGCGTATTGCCTTGTCGGATCTGTCCTTTCTGCCGGTGGTGGCGCGGACCGACGCGCGCATGTTCGCGCTGGGCTGGTCCTACAAGGAGCACCAGCTGGAGACCAACAAGGATGCGCCGGCGTTCCCGAACATGTTCAGCAAGCTGCCCCAGTCCCTGGTGGTGATCGGTGGTTACGCGCGTGGCGCGATGCGCCGTGATCCGACGCAGGTGCAGGTCCGGGAAGCCCAGCTGCTGCTCGAGCTGATCGAGCGTGGCTGGGGGCGTGACAATCCGGCGGTCCGGCAGGTCCTCACATCGCAGTTCATTCCCGATGGCTCACCTGAGCAAGTGCAGTGGTTCAACGAACTCGAGCGCTGGTCCACCAGTGCGGAACATGCGGCGCGCATCGTCGCTGCCTTTGGCCACATCGACGTCAGCGAATGGGCCGCCGCCATCACCTGTCCCACACGGGTGCTGCACGCACGCGGCGATGCCCGTGTGCCATTCGAGGAGGGTCGGCGCACCGCCGGACTGATCCCCGGCGCCCGATGTGTCCCGCTGGACAGCCGCAACCACGCGCTGCTGCAGGGCGAAGCGGCTTTTTCATCGTGTTTCGAGGAGATCCAGGACTTTCTCGATGAACACCAGGCAGCGCCGCCACCTGCCCTGCACGACACCGTGCCGACGGTGCGCCAGCTGTGGCGTCCGATCCGGAACTGGCTGCTGCGTTGCTGGCGATCCGAATGCCGCCGCGCCGAGCGACCAGATCGTGTGGTTCCCTGCTACTGAGCCAGTACGCGCCGCCACCCACGGCATGGAACCGGGTTGATCTGGAGCGGCCCGGCTGCGACGCGGACCGATGGCTTTCCGTCAAGCGGCAGGTGTCGGGCGGTTGCCGCCGGCCCCGGCGCAGTGCGATGGCCAGTCGCCCGCCAGCCGATAACAGCGTACGATGGCATGCACCATGCCGACCATTGGCTACACCCTGTTCGACACCGCTGTCGGCTCCTGCGGCATCGCCTGGAGCGCATCGGCCCTGACCGGCGTGCAACTGCCGGAGCAGGATGCCGCGGCAACCCGTACCCGGATGGAGAAACGTTTTCCGCACGTACCCGAGTGCGCGCCGCCCGCGCCGGTGCAGAACGCGATCGATCGCATCGTCGCCTTGCTGCAAGGCCGGCCGGCGACACCGTCCAACCTGTCTGACTTGCCGCTGGACATGACGGGGGTACCGCCTTTTCACCAGCGCGTCTATGCGCTGGCCCGGCAGATGGCGCCGGGTGAGACCACGACCTACGGAGAGATGGCACGTCGCCTGGGTGAGCCGGGCGCAGCCCGTGCCGTGGGTCAGGCCCTGGGCCACAACCCGTTCGCACCGGTCGTGCCCTGCCATCGCATCCTCGCGGCCGATGGCCGTTCGGGCGGCTTTTCGGCCAGTGGCGGAGCGCGCACCAAGCTGCGCCTGCTCGAGATCGAGGGCACGCAGTTCGGTGATGGCCCCGGTCTGTTCGACGACCCGCCTCAGGGCGGGCCGCGATGACCGGCTTCAGGTGCCGATACGTCCGCCGTCGACCTTGGTGATCACGATGGTGGCCGAGCGCGGGCGCTTGCCGGCGCCGTAACCGGCGTTGGTCGGCCACTGGCTTTCGTATTTCGCCGGGTCGCCGATGTCGGCCATGCTGGTGTTCTCGCCCGGGTGCTGGATGTTGATGAACATCGCGCGGCCGTCCGGGCTTTCGCAGCAACCGGTGATCTCCGCACCCCGCGGGCCGACCAGGAAACGCTTGAAGGTGGCGCCCGTCTGCGCCTTGCCTGCGTGGGTCTCGACGCGTTTCTCGCTGCCGTCGGGGCGCCGGTAGGCCAGCGTCTTCTTGCCGCCGTCGCCGAGCCGGCCGGGAATGGCGGCCATCAGCATGCAGTTGGTGACGTCGGTGTAAGCGCCGTCGTCGGTCTGGATCCAGCAGATGCCGGTGGACGGGCTGAACACCAGGCCGTCCGGGGAGGACAGGTCGTTCGAGTCGTCCAGGTTCGACAGGTTGATCGAACCCTTGTCGGCGCCGGCTTCGGAGGCGAACAGGTAGATGTCCCAGCGGAACGCCGTGTCGTGCGCGCGGCCTTCGGCCATGCGGATGATGTGGCCGTTGACGTTGCCGTTGTTCTTCTTGCTGCCCTTCATGTCCGCGTACACGCGCGGGTTGGCGGCGTCGGCGGCCATCGCACCGTCCACGCTGCGGTTGCTGTTGTTGGTCAGCGTGAAGTAGACCTCGCCGTTGCGCGGGTTCACGCCACCCCATTCCGGCCGATCCATCCGCGTGGCCCCGACCGCGTCGGCCGCCAGCCGCGTGAACACGGCGACGTCGGCGTCGCTTGCGAATGGGAAGTCCGGATTGGCCGCGACGACGGGATTGTCGATCGACAGCGCCAGCCATTCGCCGCTGCCGTCGTCCTTGAACTTGGCCACGTACAGGGTGCCCTGGTCCAGGTACTTGTCGCCGACCGCGAGCCGGTTCGCCGCGTGTGCGTCGCGGGGGTCCCAGTGCGCGCGCGAGACGAACTTGTAGATGTATTCGCCGCGCGAATCGTCACCCATGTAGGCGACGACCGGCTGGCCGGCCACCGGCCGGGCGAAGGTCGCGTTCTCGTGCGCCATGCGGCCCAGCGCGGTGCGCTTGCGCAGGCTCTGCGTGCCATCGTAGGCGTCGAGTTCGACGATGTAGCCGAAGCCGTTCATCTCGTTGCGGTAGTCGCCTTGCGCCGATGCGGCGGTGGCGCTGTTGTTCCAGCGCTGGTACATGTCCTGCGCGCCCGCGCTTTCCCAGCCGTGGCGGCTGGCGGCGCCGGCCTTGCGACCGTAACGCTCGAGGGCGACGATGGACGGATCCTTCTTGCCACGGCGTTCGTCGTCCCGGGCATCGCGGTGGAAATAACCGAACCAGTTCTCTTCGCCCGACACGAAGGTGCCCCAGGGCGTCTTGCCGGTGCCGCAGTTGTTCAGCGTGCCGCGGGTGCGCGTGCCGTCCGGGCTGTAGCGCGTGACCAGGTGGGCGCTGCCGCGGGCCGGTCCGCGGATCTCGGCCGGGGTCATGGTCGTGATGCGGCGGTTGAACGCGGAATCCTTCTGGTACGACCAGCCGCTGGCGCCGGCCTGGACCTCGATCACCGACAGGCCGTGGATCATCAGCTCCTTGTCGACCTCGGCGGCGGGACGTGGCAGTCGCGCGGCGCCGCCGTCGGCGTGCAGGAAGAAGGACGTCAGTTTCTCGTCGGTCGTGGCCTCGTGGTTCATCGCGATCAGGCCGCGGCTGGCGAAACGCTCCGAGGGTTTGCCGCCGGCATCGAGGCCGAACCATTCCATGCCGTCGTGGTGGTCGCCGGCGCGTTGGTCGAAGTCGGTGTCGCTACCGTCGTTGCGGTATGCCGCGACGCCGGGCCGGATCGGGTCGCCCAGCGCGTACAACACCTGGGCGCGGTAACCCACCGGCACTTGGACCGTATCGGCCAGGCTCTTGCCGACCGGAGCAAAACCCAGTTCGGTGATCGGGTGGTGCGCGCCGTCGGTGGCGCCACCGGTGGCGCAGCCGCCGAGCGCCAGGCTGCCGACCGCGGCGCCGGCCGCCGCGCCGCGCAGCAGGGTGCGGCGGCTGAGCCGTTGTTGCACGATGGCGTCGAAGTGCGGGTTGGCGGACCGGTTGGAGTCCTCGTCGTTGAACAATACGCGTGGGGCAGGGGAGTCGAAGGGCATGGAAATGAAGCTAGGGGTTGGTGACAACAGCGCAAGCATCGGTGATTCCGGTGACGGTTCGATGACAGGGCCGTGCATGGCGTGCGACGGGTGCTGAGGCAGAATGGGCCGCGGGAGGCTTCGTCATGTCGCGCTGGGTCAAGGTCTTGCTGGTGGTCGTGGTCGTGGTGGCCCTACTGGGCCTGGCCGCGTCACTCGTGCTGAGCCTGCCGACCTTCGGCGGGGCGATGGAAGGCGAGCGGCTGGCGCGCATGCAACGATCGCCCCACTATGTCGACGGCCGGTTCGAGAACACGCCGCCGTATCGCAGCGATCTCGCGCTGATGCAGAACATCCGCGACTACATGGGCGGCCAGCAGCGCGAACCCGGGTTCGAGATTCCCGTGCTGCCGCTGACGCCGGCCTCGTTGCAGCTGCCGGCACTGGCGGGCATGCGCGCGATCTGGTTCGGGCATTCCACCGTGCTGATCGAGATCGACGGCGTGCGCATCCTGACCGACCCGGTGCTGTCGCAACGCGCCTCGCCGTTCCAGTTCGTCGGCCCCGAGCGCATGCATGCGCCGCCGATCGCGCTCGACCAGCTCGAAGGCATCGACGCGGCCGTGATCTCGCACGACCACTACGACCACCTCGATCGCGACACCGTGCTGCAGCTGGCGCGTGGCGGCACGCACTTCTTCGTCGGCCTGGGCATCGGCGCACATCTGGAGCGCTGGAGCATTCCGCCGGTGCAGATCCACGAGATGGACTGGTGGGAAGACACCCGCTTCAAGGGCGTCGAGATCCATGCCACGCCGGCGCGGCACTACTCCGGGCGCAAGCGCATGGACAACTCCACGCTCTGGACGTCGTGGATGATCCGCGGCGCCGGGTATTCGGTGTATTACAGCGGCGACACCGGTTACGGGCCGCATTTCAGGGAGGTGCGTGCACGCCTGGGTGCGCCGGACCTGGCGTTGATGAAGATCGGCGCCTACGGCAGCAGCTGGCTGGACATCCACATGGACCCGGAGTCCGCAGTCCAGTCCCACCTCGACCTCGGCGCGAAGACGCTGCTGCCGGTGCATTGGGCCACGTTCAACCTGTCGTACCACGGCTGGGGCGAACCCATCGAACGCGCGCTGGCCGCCGCGCGCGCCAAGGGCGTGTCGCTGGTCACGCCGCGGGTGGGAGAGGTGGTGGACAACGAGGTGCCGTTCGCGAGCAGCGACTGGTACCGGGGCGGCCGCTGACGAGGCGAACAGGCCCGATCGAAGCCCCTCGTTTGCCGGACTGCGCTTGCGCAGCAACAGCAGGGCGGGCCCGACCGTGAGCCGTACGGCGGCACAGCACCGGGGACTGCCGCGCCCCGCAGGGAAAATTGCCGGTCGCCGTGCGACAACTGTCGTTGCCAGCCCGCGCCTCATCGCAACCGAGGGCGTCGGCGGCTGTCAATCCACAAGTCCTGGCATCGTGTTCTCAATTCTCGATCAGCGGCCGCAACTGCGTCTGGAACAGATGATCTTCGTTGAACCGGCGCTTGACATGGTCGAACTGCGCCAATAGCGGCGAGCCGCGGATGTGGTCGACCATCTTGCGGGCGCAGATCGACAAGTAGCCCGCTTCGGAGGCGTACGTCGTCTTCGCTACTGTCGATGAAAACTTGAAATACAAGGCGTTGTCGCCAGCGAACTCGCGCACCGGAGGGAAGTCTTCGTTCAATACCAGCAGGTTGCGGCTCAGTGCGGCTTCCAGCAGCACCAGTGAGCAGGCTTCGGACAGGCTGGGCAGGATGAACACGTGGCTCAGTTGCAGCAGACAGCGAACGGTGTCGGGGTCGACACCGCCGGCTCCCTGGTGGTGGTCGCGCGAGGTGAACAGCAGTTCGCCGGCGTCGAGGCCCCATGCACCGGCGAGCGCCAGCAGGCGATCGATGTAGTCCTGCTCGGCTTGACCTTCGGAGTAGGCGTCGCAGACGACCAGGCGAACCGGTCGCGCGAGTGGCTTGGCGCTGGCCACAAGCTTGATCGCGAACTCGATCTGCTTGCCCGGACTCAGGCGCGTCGGATACACGACCATCAGCGATGCGTCGAGCAGCCTGTGGCGGGTGACGAAGTCGTCTGTCGCCGGATCGAGACCGAAGAATCTGCGCGCGTCGACCGGGTTGTACACGACAGCCACGTCGGCGACATCGACGCCCACCATCGCAGCGACCCGTGGCACGTCTCGATGGTTGAGGAATACGATCCTGGCATTGGGCATCTTCGAATAACGCAGCGTGTGTGGATAGACAAGCGAGTGCGGCCGAGCCGACGGTGCCGAATGCATCCAGTGCAGCCAGCGCAGTCCGGGATGCCGCTCCGCGATGCGGCGCACCGCGGCGTTGAGCGGCAGGAACCAGGTCTGGAACATCACGTCGTGGGTGATGCATACATCGATGCCTTCGAGTTGTCCGTCCAGTGCATCGGCCAACAGGTCGACCTGGTCTTCGAAGTCCGCGCCCAACGCAACGCCGGGCTGGTAGTCGGTCAACCGGACGCGGGGCAACACACCACGCCAGTCCACTGCGGGACCGAGCTGGCCGTCGAAGCCTTCGGGACCGATCACGCGCAGCCGGTATCCCGCTGCGACCAGCGGTCGGACCTGGGCCTTGAAGACCGAGGTCAGCGAGTAGCAGGGATCCAGGTCGGTGAACGTGACGAGGAAGGCGACGCGTTTCATTCGGCCACCTCCTCATGGTCGACCCATTCGCCCAGCGCCTCGACACACAGCGCCGTCGTCAGTTCCTCCGAGCCGTAGTAGCGCGGCGTGAAGTCCTGAAAGAATGCCCGCGCCGCCCAGCTGCCGTCGCCGCGCTGCGTTGCCAGCAGCCGCTCGGCCAGCGCATCGGTGCGGTCGTCGGGATTGCCGGTGCGCAGCAGCGTCATCAACTCCATGGCAACGTCCAGTTCGTCGGCATCGTCCGAACGTCGCAGGCTGCGACGCAGGCTGGCGCCTACCCATGGCAGGATTTCGCGCAGGCGGCCCGACGTATCCTCGCGCGCCGCCCGGGTGATGAGCCAGGCGACGACGCACGGTGAGTCAGAGTACACGCTCAGGCGGTCCAGCTTGCCGATGCGCGCGTAACGGGCCAGCCAGCCGACGATCGATGGCAACGTCAATCCGTGCCGGGCCGCGGCGAGCAGGACATTGGCATTGACGACGCCGTCGGCATGGTAGGCGCCGGCCTCGTTCATTTCGTCGTCGAGCCACGTGAGGCAAGCGCCGGACTGCGCGCGCCAACGATCGAGTTGCGAGAAGAAGCTCGACACGATCGGGCGTCCCGCGCGCTGGAGCAGTGCCAACGCGCAGGCGGTGTCGTCGGCATCCGGTGGTGGCCAGCGCTGCGAATCTGCGAAGAAGCGCCATATTCCATCGGGCTCGACATGGCGCGCGACGAAGTCGGCGCAGCCTCCAACAGCCTGCGTGATCGCCGTCGCAGCACCGCCACGTGCGCCCAGCGACTCCGCGACATATGTCGTCAGGTAGATCGACGAAACCCAGCCGGCTTCGTCCAGGTCGGGGGTGGGGGCGAACCGGGTCGGAAACTCTCCCGACGGCCACTGTCCGGCGACGATGAAGCCGAGGCCCGATTCCACCGCCTCTTGCGCCCGCGCGCAACGCGGCAGTGGACGGCCGGGTTTCGGATCGACCGGTGGGCGGACGTCGAGCCAGCGTCGGTACCACTTGGCGAACACGTCCCGCACGCCGCTGGCGTCGCCATAAAGCGCGGACAGCCCGGCGATACCGGCGTCGGCCTTGATGAGCAGACGGTGGGCCAGCGCGTCGACGCATTTGCCTGCGGCGAGCGTGCGAAGCGCGACGGCCGGGTCGCGGAAATCGGGCAGACCGGCTTGTCGGGCGTGCGCGATCCAGACCAGGCTCCAGGACCCGGCGCGCAGGTCTTCTTCGCAGTCGACCAGGTCGTCGAGCAGGCCGATCGCCTCGCCCAGTGCCAGGATCGGCGCTTCGGCAGCCTGCAGGGCGTCGGTGTCCGGGTGCGGGCCGGCGCAAGCGCTCAGGAACAACAACCAGGCCGGCAGCTGCGATTTGGCGAGCAGGTTGTCGAGCGTCGCATCGTCGTGCGGGTTGCGGTCAAAGCCCAGTCGACGGCTGGCCGACTCGGCCGCCCAGGCGCGCGTGGCGGTGTCGGCGATCCGCTCCATCAACCAGCGCCCGCCGGCTGTCGCGCATTCGGCACCATCCGTCGCCAACCGGCTGTCGGTGCGGCACTGCTCGAGCCACGAAGCGAGCATCGTCGATGCCAGCTTGACGGTCGGATCGGTGTCGTAGGGATGCGCGAACGCCTGTGCCGCCGCCGGCGCGTCGCCGACGCAGGCGGCCGTGATCGCGCGTCCCGTCACGATACGCGACAACTGCGGATACAACATCGGCATGTCGTCGCAGATCCGGTCGCACAATGCGAGGAATCCGTTGAGCAGCGCACAGCGTTCACCCGCCCGCTGCGCACGCGCGTGCGATCCCGTCAAGTCCGCGAACGCGCAACCCAGTGCCCAGCCGAATTGCAGCGCGGCATCGAGAGCGCTCAGCGGGACCTGCCGGCCGGCGCGCATCAGGCCGCGACGTTCGCAAACCGCGAAGACCGATGGATCTGCGGCCTGGGCCACGATACGCGGCCAGAGTTCCCTTTCTGGATGCGCAAGGCCCGGGCCCGGGTCCAGCCAACCGGCTGGGGCCAGAACCGATTGCAGTCGGCCAAGGACTCTCCGGCGGGCCTGCCACCCCGGATCCTCGACGCGGCCCGCACCGCCTGCGCCGCCTTTCATACTCACCAACCGTCGCGCCTGCTTGTCGTGGTGGTGGTGGTCGTCGTCGTGGTTGTCGACGTGGTTGTCGTTGTCAGCGCGCATTCGTCGCTGGCCAGCGTGCAGACCTGTCGCGGGTCGCCATCGGTACCGCCAGTGATGACCTTGCAATATTTGCCCGGGTCTGGCACGCAGCGGTCTGGCACGCCGCCGTAGTGGTCGCAACAAAGGTTGTTCGGCACGACCCGCATGCCGAGTGTCTGGGCCTCGCGAATCGCCTCGTAGACCTCGGTCGATACGTCGGCCGAAGTCAAGGCGTACAGGTCCCGTATCCTGATATGCCCGGCCACGCGCACCAGCCGTTCGACGACCCGGAACTTTTCGTCGTCGGAGTACGAGGCGCGCAGTTCGGCGCAGAGTGCGTCGTCCGTGATGTGCAAGCGGTCGGATTGCCTTTCAGTCATGGTGGTCTCCTGACAGATCTGCAGTCAGCCGCCAACACTCGCTGCTGGAATCGGTGCTCGAACGCCTGGGAAGATCGGCGGCTGTGAGGATCGAACAGACGAAACGACAATCAAGCGACTCCGGCGCTCTTGCTGTCGGAAGGCCATCGAACACAGACACCGGAGCTGCTTTTTGCAGTATGCGCCGATGGGCGGTCGTGGTCAACGCAGCGGCATCGCCGAGTTATCGGCATCGCGCGCCACGATCGCTGTCGACCCGGCTCGATACGCCGGCGATGGATCGGCGTGTGCTGGTCGGCCCGCGAACCGAAAGCCGTGGCCCTGGAACCTCGAACCGGCGCGCAGGGGATGTCGGAATGGGGACGTCGATGTGGCAGGTTCTCGGTCGCCCGCCGGACACCCGTGCCACATCATGCCATCGCCACGGGACAGCGCGCCTCGGCGCACCAGGCGCCGAACGACCTTGACCGAAGTCAATGCCTGGAGCGGCGCGCTGATTCATGATGGGTGATTCGATTCACCGCAAGGACCCCACCATGGCCGACACCCGTTACATCCGCTGGTTCAAGGAACTCTCGCTCGACGACCTGGGCCTGGTCGGGGGCAAGAATGCCTCGCTGGGCGAGATGTTCCAGCAACTCACGCCGCTGGGCGTGCGGATTCCCGACGGATTCGCGGTCACGGCGCAGGCGTATCGCGATGCGCTCGATGCCGCCGGGGCCTGGCCCGAGCTGCACCAGCTGCTCGACAACCTGGACAAGACCGACACCGACGCCTTGTCGCGCGCCGGTGCCCGGGCGCGCGAGATCGTCTATGGCGCGGGCATGCCGGCCGCCGTGGAACGGCAGCTGCGCGAAGCCTGGCGCGAGCTCAAGGCCCAGGTCGGTGGCGACCTGAGCGTGGCGGTGCGCAGCTCGGCCACGGCCGAGGACCTGCCCAATGCCAGTTTCGCCGGACAACACGACACCTACCTGAACGTGCACGGCGAGGAGATGCTGATCGACGCCGTCAAGCGTTGCCAGGCCTCCTTGTTCACCGACCGGGCCATCTCCTACCGCATCGACAACGGCTTCGACCACTTCAAGGTGTTCCTGTCGGTGGCGGTGATGCAGATGGTGCGCAGCGACCGCGCGTCGGCCGGCGTGATGTTCACCATCGACACCGAGTCCGGCCATCCGGACGTGGTGTTCATCACCGGCGCCTGGGGCCTGGGCGAGAACGTGGTGCAGGGTGCGGTCGATCCGGACGAGTTCTACGTGCACAAGCCGACCTATGCGCTGGGCCATCGCAGCGTGTTGCGCAAGACCCTGGGCGAGAAGCAGGTGCACATGGTGTATGCGCCCGGACGCACGCGCGAACCGGTGGTCAACAAACCCACGCCGCGGGCTGACCGCAAGCGGTATTGCCTCAGCGACGAAGACGTGCTGGAACTGGCCGGCGCGGCGATCAAGATCGAGGACCACTACAGCCAACGCGCCGGCACGCGGCGCGCGATGGACATCGAGTGGGCCAAGGACGGCCCGGACGGCGAACTGTTCATCGTGCAGGCACGGCCCGAGACGGCGATCTCGCAGCGCAAGGCCATGCAGATCGAGGAATACGTGCTCGACGGCACCGGTACGCTCCGGGCCCAGGGCCGCGCCGTCGGCGCCAAGATCGCCAGCGGCAAGGTCCGGGTCGTGACCGATGGCCATCACCTGTCGGCATTCCGGCCCGGCGAGGTGCTGGTGGCCGACACCACGACGCCGGACTGGGAGCCGGTCATGAAGACGGCCGCGGCCATCGTCACCAACCGCGGCGGGCGCACCTGCCACGCGGCCATCGTCGCGCGCGAACTCGGCATTCCCGCCGTCGTGGGTGCCGAACATGCGAGCGAGGTGCTCAAGGACGGCGAGACGGTGACCGTGTCCTGCGCCGAAGGCGCGGCCGGCAAGGTCTATGCGGGCAAGGTGGAGTTCCACAAGAACGTCAGCGACCTGACCGGGCTCAAGCGCCCGGCCACCGAGATCATGGTCAACCTGGGCAATCCGGAGCTGGCGTTCCAGGTCAGCCAGATGCCGTGCGACGGCGTGGGGCTGGCGCGCATGGAGTTCATCATCAACGAACACATCAAGGTGCACCCCATGGCGGTGCTGCACCCGGAGCGTATCCAGGACGTGGCCGAACGCGAGAAGGTGCTGGCGCTATCGGCCGGCTACAAGG
>JBFIDI010000146.1:0-11538 GCA_041581405.1 Burkholderiaceae bacterium | reverse complement strand
GGCGGGCGCGAAACCCGGGCTCACGGTGCTGCATCTGCAGGCCGCCGGGTCGTCGACGCGGCGCCTGCGGGCCTGATGCGCCGGCGGCGCGCCACCGCCGGTCGCGCCGATCATCCGGTCCGCCGAGCCGGAAACAGCCGCGCCATGGCGGCAAAGATCGCGGCACCCAGCACCAGCGCACCACCGGCGACCAGCAGCGCCAGCTCGAAGCCCCGATCGACCGAGGCGCTGTGCGCCAGGAACAGTGCGGTCAACGGCGGGCCGGCGACCTGACCCAGGCCATAGACCGCGGTCAGCAAGCCCATCAAGGCCACGCTGTGCCGCGGCGCGACCCGGCGCGCCTCCTGCATCGCGAAATAGGTGGTCGCCGTCATCGGCAGGCCGAGCAACAGGCTGCCCAGCGCAAAACCCGCGCTGCTGGGCCACCACAGGCCGATGCCGATGCCCAGGGCCTGGATCAGGCTGCACACCAGCAGCCGCCAGCGCAGGTCCGACGCCGACCGTATGCGCGAGGCGAGCAGGGCGCCCGCCATGATGCCCAGGCCGAACAGGGGCCAGAACAGATCGAGCCAGACCGAAGTGGGAATCGCCTGGCGCGCGATCACCGGCAGGAAGGTGGCGCTGACGATGTAGCCGAGTCCGGCCAGTCCGTAACCGATGGCCAGCAAGGCGATCTCGACGGCTCCGTGCTCGGGCGCCGCCTCGGCGTCGCCATCGGCCGCGGCGGGCTGGGCCGACGCGGCCGACGGCACGTCGCCACCGGCGCGCAACACGCGCCAGACCCGCGCGCTGAGCCCGACTGCCAGCACCGCGAACACCAGCCAGCCGATGGCCGCCGAACCCTGCAGGGCCACCATGGCGCTGGCCATCACGCCGCTGAGCACGATGCCCGCGCCCGGCCCGATGAAGATCAGCGCGCCCATCTCCGGCTGCCTGCGCTGCGCCAGTTGGGCCAGGCACCAGCCGGCCACGTAGACGAACACCACGGCACTGGCCACGCCGGCCAGGAAACGCAGCAGCGGCCACAGGCCGGGCAGATGCAGCGCCATGCCGGCGGTCAGCAGCGCGGTCGCGACCAGGCCCAGGCGTACCATGGCCGGGCCGTCGACGGCAGCGTGCCACCCCAGGCGGCGCCATATCCAGGGCTGGAACGTACACCACACGGCACCGACCAGGTAACCCAGGTAATTGGCACTGGCCAGCCAGCTGGCCTGCGCCAGGTCGGTCACGCCGTCGGCCAGCATCATCGGCAGGATGGGCGTGAACGCGAACCGGCCGATGCCCATGGCCACGCCCAGGGCGACCATGCCGGCCAGCACGACCTGCCAGGCGGATATCGACGGCCGGTCGGGCTGCGGGGGCATGGGCAATCAGGTGGGGATCGGGTCGGCGTGTTCGCCGCGCCAGACCGCCAGGTCGATCTCCCGGTCCAGCGGGAACAGCGGCCGCGGAACCTTGCGGTAGGGCTTGGTGGCGTAATGGGGCGAACACAAGGCACCGCTGTCGCAGACGATCACCCGGGACGCGATCGGTTCGAACGCGGCGCGGAAATGCTGCATCGACTTCAATCCCACGACCTTCTTGCCGGCCGGATCGATGCCGAAGGCGGTGAACTGCGCCAGGTCCAGCATCTGGGCCGGCTGGGTCACGACCAGCACGTCGATGCCATCGATCCGCAGCACGACGGTCGGGCCCCAGGTCTTGTCCAGGCCGCCGGTCATCGGGCCGTCGGCGAAATAACGCCCGTCGCTGCGCAGCAGCAGCGTGGCCTGCACCGCGAGCGGGCCGCCGCCCAGGCTGGGGTCGGTCTTGCCGCCGAGCCGGACCGCCACGGTGGTGCCGATCGCGGTGTGCTGCAACTGCTGCACGGTCTCGGGGTCGACGATGGGACCGAAGCAGGCGTCGGTGACACCGGCCTCGAGCAAGGCGGCCAGCAGCGCGGTGGCATCGCCGTAACCGCCGCCGCCGGGATTGTCGGCATAGTCGGCGACGATGATCGGGCGCGTGTCGTCGCCGGCGTCGTGGTCGCGGCAGATCCGCGCGGCCTCGTGCACGTCGAGGAAGCGGTTGATCTGTTCGTCGCGCCGGTTCCAGATGTCTTCGGCCAGTTCGTGGGCGAAACGATGGTGCGGCGCCAGGTCGCCCTGCGCCACGACGGTGACGGTGGGACCGATCTCGGCGATGTCGGCACGCGCGAATCCGGCGTTGATGCTGACCGCGAACACGTCCGGGTGTTGCTGCTCCCATTCGCGGGCGCGTCGCAGTCGCTCGCGCATCGCGCCGACGTCGGTACGCCCCCCGTTGACCTCGTCGATCATCGGAAGATGGGCACGGATGGTGCGTGGCCGGATCTCGCCGGCCATGGTGCGTTGCAGGATGTCGCCGGCCTCCAGGCCGGTACGGCGCATGTCCACATGGGGATAGGTCTGGTACGACACCAGGATGTCGGCGTGCCGGCACATCGCACGGGTCACGTTGGCATGCAGGTCCAGCGTGACCGCGATCGGCAGCTCGGGGCCGACGACGGCACGCAGCCGCGCCAGCAGTTCGCCTTCGCCGTCGTCGCAGAAATCGGTCACCATCGCGCCGTGCAGGCCCAGGATGATGCCGTCGAGCCGATCGCGGTTCTCGCGCGCCGCGGCGACGATGGGATCGGTCAGGCGGTCGAACGCGTCGCGGGTGACGGCGCCGGCCGGTTGCGCGATCGCCGACAACACATGGATCAGTTCCCAGCCGTGTTTGCGCGCCGCGTCGCAGAAACCGGCCAGTTCGGTGTTGGAGTCGCCGCGCCCGCGGATCGCCGAGGCGCCATCGAGGAAGAAATCCTGGGCCTCGAAGCTCTCGTAGCGGGTCGGCACCCGGCTGAAGGTATTGGTCTCGTGGGCGAACTCGGCGCTCAGCACGCAAAAACGGGTCATGGTGGGATCAGGGTATGGACGGGACCGGCATGCCGGGGCCGGCGGCCGGTCGATTCAGGGGGCTGGTATCCGAAAGCGCGCAGCTTACATCACACCGAAGGTGTTGAACGCCTCGACCGTTCCCATGCCGGCGCGGATCGCGTCGCGCACCTTGTTCTCGGTGCTGGCCTTCTCCAGCGCCTTGCCGATGGCTTCGCGCTCCGCGGCACGCGGAATCACCAGCACGCCGTCGAGGTCGCCGAACACGATGTCGCCCGGCTCGACGCGCACGCCGTTGATCTCGACACCGACCCGGTAGTCGACCACCTTGCCGCGCGCGCCCTGGTCCTGCGCGTAGCCGCCATACGAGAACACCGGAAAACCGGCCTCGAGCACTTCGGGCGTGTCGCGCGAATACCCGTCGAGCACGGCGCCGGCCGCCTTCAGGTGCTGGGCACGCGTCGTCATCAAGCCACCCCAGAGCGCGAACTGCGGCGCGCAGCCGGTGGCGACATAGACCTCGTGTTGCTTGAGATCGTCCAGTGCCTCGAACAACAGGCCGAACGGCTTGCGGCTGAGCTCGAGCTTGCCCGCGGGCTCGCTGGCGGCAAAGCAGTTGGTCTCGAGCACCGGCATCGCACGGCCGCACACCACCATGTCGCTGCGCAAGGCGCGGATGCCCGGGCTCAGGAACTGGTGCAGCAGGCCCATCGTGTCCAGGATGTCGCCCACCACGGCCGGAAACAGCCGCGATTTCATCAACGCGAACAACTCGTCATCGTCTTTCCACATGGCTACTCCGTTCGGGTGAAGGAAGCGGCCATTCTAGGAGCGGGAGGGCCTGGGGCGGGCCCGACCGTCAGAGTTGCGCGCCTCCGGTGGCCTGCAAGTCGTTTCCGGTGATGAAACTGCCGGCATCCGAGCACAGCAGCAGCGCCGCACCGGTCATCTCCTCGGGGGTCCCGGCCCGGTGCATCGGATTCGCATCGTGGGTTATGGATTGCCACTGCCGCTCGTCGACGCGGCGCCACTGGTTGCGCGCGGTGGCCACCAGTCCGGGCGACAGGTTGTTGACGGTGACACCAAATGGCGCCAGTTGCCGCGCCAGGTTCAGCGCCAGGTTGTGTTGCGCGCTCTTGAGCGCGGCATAGATCGCCAGTTCGGGATCGGGGCGGGTCTGGTTGATGCTGCCGATGGTCAGGATGCGGCCCCAGCCGCGCTCGCGCATGCCCGGCACCACCGCCTGCATCAATTCGACGCTGGCTTCGAAGTTGATGCGGATCTGGCGCTGCATGGATTCGCAGGCGATCTCGGTGAACGCCTCGCGTTGTTGCACCGAGGCGCACACCACCAGCACGTCGACACCCCCCATGCACCGCTGTGCCTCGGCCACGGTGCGGCTTCCCGCGCCGCGCTGGCTGAAGTCGGCCTCGATCAGGTGGTGCACCACCGCGCGCTGTTGCAGCTCGCGCGACAGCTCCGCCGCCGCGTCGGCATGTTGCAGCCCGGCGTCGGCCGAGCCGGCGTATTGCAACGCCAGCTCCGCACCAGCATCGGCAAACGCCAGCGCGATGGCGCGGCCGATCGACAGGCTGGCGCCGGTGACCAGCGCGCGGCGGCCCTGCATCGAGAACCGCCGCGCCAGCGCGTGGGCGCCGACGGGCGCGTTCACGCCTTCAGGTTCCACGACGCGGCCTCCCATACCGGCCGTCCGCGCACGTCGCCGCGTCCATCGTCGAACACCGCGCGTTCGGGGAACCTGCCCACGACTTCATAAGCGGCGCGTGACACGTCGGCGCCGAGCGCAAAGATCTTCTTCGTCGCCTCCGCATCCAGCGCCTGCTGGAAGATGGCCTTGGTCGTGGACAGTCCCACCAGCGTGCGCGCATCGCCTTCGGTGATCCATGACCAGCCGCGCCGGTTCCACAACACCTGGTCGATCCAGTCGGTTTGCGCCTCCTTGGTGCCGGCCCAGTTCGGTGCGCCGTACTTGATGATCTCCGGCGTGCCGGCCTTGGACAATGCGGCAACGGCGCGGTGGTTGGCCACCAGCAACGCCGTCACGGCCTTCGGGTTGGCCGCCAGGAAGTCGCGCCGCGCGACGATCCAGATCCGATGCGGGTAATACGCCTCGGGCGCAAACGGCGTCTTGGCGAAACTGGCGATCGTCTTGCCGGCGCCATGGCCCTCAGGCCCCTGGTAGGCCGGGCCGGTCTTGCCGTCGTTGCGCAGCACGGTGACCAGGTCGCCGGCCTTTTCCGCCATCACCGAAGTCGGACTCAGGCTCAGGCAGGCATCGATGCCGGGCTGCGCGCGGCCGAGTTCGGTCAGCGCATTGATGTTGCGCACGGTGATACCGACGTCCTTCGGGTCGTCGACACCCATGTGGGCCTTGAGCATGCGCACCAGCACCAGGTGCAGGTCGGAGCCGACGATGGTCAGCACGTTCTTGCCCTTGAGGTCGTCCAGGTTGTGGATCGGCGAGTTCGGCGGAACCTGCAGCGGAAACAGGTTGCCGCCGCCGACGATGGCGATCGGCACCACCGGGTCGGGCCCGCTCAACGAGCGGATGCACGGCGTGGAGCCCAGCGTGCCGAACTGCAGCTGGCCGGCCGCGATGCCCTGGAGCATGCGCAGCAGCACCGGGAACGACAGGTACTCGGTCTCCATCGCGCCGGCGCCGAGTTCCTTCATCGCCTGCTCGATCAGCTTGTCCTGCTGCATCTTCATGACCAGGGCGCCGGGCTCCTGCGCCAGGCCGACGCCGAAACTCAGCCTGGCGGCCTGGGCCAGCGCCGGGCTGGCGCGAAACATCGGCAATGCGGCGATCAGTGCGGCGCCGCCGATCAGGTTGCGGCGATGGATTGGGGTCATGGTGTGTCTCCTGGTGTGGGTGGGAACGGGAATACGGGATCAATGCGTCTCTTCGCTGATGGCCTGTGCCGCCTCGTCGCGGATCAGGCTCCAGATGTGGTCGGTCAGCCGCGCCATCTCGACGCTGCTGCGCTGGCGATCGCGCGGCCGCGGCAGGTCCACGTCGACCACCGCCTTGATGCGGCCGGGGCGCCGCCCCAGCACCAGCACCCGGTCGGCGAGCAACACGGCCTCGTCGATGCCGTGGGTCACGAACATCACGGTCGGACGCTCGCGACCGGTGTCGGCATCGCCCCACAGGCGCAGCAACTCGTCCTGCAGAATGATGCGGGTCTGCAGGTCGACCGCGGCCAGCGGTTCGTCCATGAGCCACATGGTCGGGTCGTTGGCCAGCATGCGTGCCAGTGCACAACGCTGGCGCATGCCGCCCGAGAGTTCGTGCGGAAAACGCGTCTCGAAACCGGTCAGGCCGACGACCTCGATCAAGCGCTGTGCCTTGCTGCGGCGCTCCGACGCCGCCACGCCGCGCGCAAAGGGACCGAACTCCACGTTGCCCAGCACGGTACGCCAGGGAAACAGCGCATAGTCCTGGAACATCACGCCGCGTTCGGGCCCCGGGCCCGTGACCGGCTTGCCGTCGAACAGGATCGATCCTTGCGTCGGCGCGTTGAAGCCGGCGATCAGCGACAACAGCGTCGACTTGCCGCAACCCGAGGGCCCGACGACCGTGAGGAATTCGCCGCGGCGCAGCGCGAAGTCGATGCCGTCGAGCGCCTGCACGCGCTGGCCATCCCGCGCCGACACATAGGTCTTGCCGACACCTTGCAGTTCAACCAGTGTTTTCATGGGGGTCCTTCGGCGGATTCAATGCGGGCTCCACGGCAGCAGCCGGCGCTGCAACCAGCGCAAGCCGGAGTCGATGAGCAGGCTGACCAGTCCGATGGCCAGCATGTAGAACACCAGCGCATCCACGTCGCGCTGCACGTACAGGGTCTCGACCATCAGCTGGCCGATGCCGGCCACGCTGCGGCCCTGGCCCTGGATCTTGATGCCGATGGCCAGTTCGGCGGCCACGATGGAGGCCCACGCAAACGCCAGCGCGATCCGCGCGCCGGTGAAGATCGTCGGCATCGATCCGGGCAGCAGCACCGAGCGCAACACGACCCATGGCCCGGCGCCGAGCGCGCGCGCCGCCGACAACAACCGGCGGTCGACCAGGCGTGCGGCCTGGGCGGTGTTGACGATGAACGGAAACACCGCGGCGTAGGCCACGACGAACAGGGCCGCGTCACCGCGCACGCCCAGCCACAGGATGGCCATCGGAATCCAGGCGATCGGCGCGATCGAACGCAATGCGTCGAGCACCGGCCGCAAGGCACGGTCCATCGCGGGCACGACGCCGATCAGCAGGCCCAGCGGAACCCCGATCAGGGCACCGACCACGAAGCCGATCAGCACCCGCGTCAGGCTGCCCGACATGGCCTCGAAGATCACGCCGTTGCTGCTGAGCGTGACCGCGCTGCGCACGACGCCCGAGGGCAGCGGCACCAGCCCCTGGGCCGCGGCCAGCCGCACAGCGACCTCCCAGAACACCAGCAGCACGGCCAGCACCAGCAGCGGCAGCCACCCGCGGGTGCCGGGGGGCAAGGGGCGGGTCGCCTGCAGACTCATGGCGCGGCCTCCGGCGCGGGGTTCCAGCGACCCGCGCGTTGTTGCAGCAGGCGCAGCGCGGTATCGGCGGTCAGGCCCAACACCCCGACCACCAGGATCGCGGCCATGACACGGTCCATCTGGAAGAACTCCTGGTACCACAGGATGCGCCAGCCGATGCCGGCGTCGCCGCCCACGATCTCGCCGGCCACCAGCGCCATCCAGGCCACGCCCATCGACAGGCGCGCGCCGGAGACGACTGCGGGCAATGCGGCCGGCAGGATCACGTGGCTGATCACCAGCCGCCGCGGCGCGCCCAGCGAGCGGGCCGCATGGACCAGATTGGCATCGACGCGCCGGATGCCGACCAGGGTGCTGACGAAGATCGGAAACACGGACGCATAGAAGATCAGGAAGATCGGCACCGCGCGCCCGACGCCCAGGAACAGGATGGCCAGCGGAATCCAGGCGATGGGGCTGATCGGACGCAGAAACTCGGCGAACGGGTCGATCACCGCGTCGAGCCAGCGCGAACTGGCGTCCAGAAGCGCCAGCGCCAGGCCGCAGAGCGTACCCAGGCCGTAACCGATGGCCAGATGCAGCAGGCTGGCCAGGATGTCCCGGGGCAGGTCGTCGGCCATCATGGCCAGGAACGCCTTCCATACCATGGCCGGCATCGGCACCAGCGTTGCATTGGAAACCTGGCGTCCGGTGAATTCCCACAGCAGCAGCGCGACCGCGATGCCGATCAGCGGTTCGGTGCTGCGGCGCAGGCGGCGGAGCATCGGATGCGTGGTCATGGGTCAGCCGGCGAACGGGGTCTCGGGCAGGCCGCACACGCCGACACGCAGCGCCAGCACGCTGCCGGCCAGCGGTTCGTCGGCCAGTGCTTGTGCGTCCATGCGCTGGCGCGAACTGGTGACGAACAAGGTGTCGAGCGCGTCACCGCCAAACGCCAGGCCGGTGGGCTGGGACACCGGCAAGGGCAGGGTGCGGTCGAGCCGCCCCTGCGGCGTGAAGCGGGCGAGGCAACCGGCGCCCGAACGTGTGCTCCAGATGCAGCCGTCGCTGTCCACGACACTGCCGTCGGGCTTGCCCGGCATCACACCCGGTTCGACCAGGGTCCGCCAACGGCCCGGCTGGCCGGATTGCGGATCGTAGTCGGCCACCTCCAGGCGCCCGGTCGGGGTGTCCACGAAATACATGGACCGGCCATCGGGCGCGAACGCGAGCCCGTTCGGCACGGTGATGTCGCTGCGTGCACAGGTCACCGTGCCATCGGCATCGATGCGGTACAAGCTGCCGCGGGTCTGCACGCCGAAATCCCACATGCTGCCGCACCACAAGCGGCCCTGGCGATCGCAGCGCGCTTCGTTGAGCCGGTTCTCCGGCACACCGGCCTCCAGCGTTGCCAGCGCGCGCAGGCTGGCGTCGGCGGGGTCGAACCGGAACAGGCCGTGGCGCAGCGCAAGCACCACTTGGCCGTGCGTCGCGGTGACCACGGCGCCGGCCGACTCCGGCATCGGCCATTGCTGCGTGACCTGGCTGGCGCTGTCCCAGCACATCAGCGCCGGCGCACGGATGTCGACCCACCACAACCGTCTCCGCTCGCCGCACCAGACCGGTGTCTCTCCCAGTGTGTCGCGCTGCGGACGCAGCACCTCGAACGGGAACGGCGCGTGGCTCATGTCGCGATGTGCGTGTGCAGGGCCGGTGCCATCGCATGCCGCTCCAACTCGCCGTCACGCAGCCCGGCTCCCAGGCCGGCTCCGGCGGGGAACGCGCAGTGCCCGTCCACGACCGGCCCGAAATCGGCGTCGACGAGTTGGCCGAACACGGGCGATTCGTCGAACTGCAGCTCGAGCATGTCGAACGATCCGGCCGCCGCGGCCAGTTGCAGGCTGGCCGCATGGCAGATCGGACCGGTCGGGTTGTGCGGCGAGAACTGCACGCCGTGCAGCGCGAACCGGTCCGCCGCATGCAGCATCTCCTGCAGACCCCCCATGTATTTGACGTCCGGCATCATCACGTCGTAGGCGCCGGCTTCGCAATAGGGGCGGAACGCCTCGAAGCGGATGCCTTGCTCCATGCCGGCCATGCGGATGCCCTTCGCGTTGGCCAATGCGCGCAGGCGCACCAACGCGTCGATGTGCTCGTCGGTCTCTGGCAACGGGCATTCGATCCAGTACAGGCCCAGTTCCGCGGCTGCATGAACCAGCGCACGGGCCGTCGCCTCGTCGAAACGCCAATGGCAGTCGACCATCAGCCGACGCTGCGGACCGACGACATCACGCACCGCCGCGATACGCGCCAGGCCCTGCTGCATGGCCGCGATGCCGTCGCCGGCGGCACATACCGCGGTGCCGACCTCGTCGAACGGTGCCAGCTTGAATGCCACGTGGCCTGCCGCCAGGGCATCCCGTGCGCTTTGCGCGAATCCTTCGGGCGTGCGCGGTTCGGTGCGCCGGTTGATATTGGCATACACCGCGATACGGTCGCGGCATATGCCGCCCAGCACGTCGGCCACCGTTCGTTGCTGGCTGCGGGCATGCAGGTCCCACAAGGCCTGGTCGATCGCCGACACCGCGGCCGACTCGGCGAGGTCGGCCGGCACGACGGCGGCCGCAAATTCCGCAGGCCGCGCCGGATCGGCCAGCAGCGCCCGCTCCGACCACGCGCCTGCGGCCGCCAGCACGGCAGCCTCCTGGCCGGCCAGCGAGGCTTCGCCGCAACCGATGCTGCCATCGTCCTGGCGCAGCTGCACGAATATCCAGCAGGTCTTGGCGCTGACCCGGATCGGGTGCCAGCGAACGTCCCGCAAACGCCGGCCGGTCATACAGGCATTTCCCGGCCCTGGGCGGGCCTGGAGCCATGGCGTCGCGCCAGGCCGCACCGTGGCCCTGCTGCGACAACCGGCGCGCCGGTCACTGGAAGGTACATGCTCGGATCTCCAACGTGAATTTCATCGATATTGATCAAATGCTACATCAGCAACTCCTGCAAATCCAACTATTTATCCAGTTTTGATCCAAAAAGGCAGATCGTATCGATGTAGCCCTACCGGCGAAGAAGTTCCGGGCGCAGCACCTGATTCCCGATCGATTTGACCGACATCAACGGCCGGTGAACGAAGTCCGTGCGGCTGTTGTTCGGCGCCAGCGCCGCCGATAGACTAGGGTAAACCCTTAGCCATTGCATCAGCACAGCCTGACCTGTCAACAACCGGAGTGCACGCAAGGTGCACCCGAATCGTCATCATCTCCATGGTCCCCGTTTTCCGGCATTTCTCCCTCCGCGCGTCCTTGTTGCGCCTGGCCTTGGTCGCAGCCGCCTGCGCCGCCGTTGCGGGCGCCCCGGCCCGGGCCGAGAACCTCGAGCAGGCGTTTGCGCTGGCGCTGAACGCCGACGGCCGGCTGTCGGCCAGCACGCGCCACGTCGCAGCCGCGCGCTCCGCGCATGCGGCAGCGCGGGGACTGCGCCAGCCGCAGGTCTCGGTCGACGCCTTGTATTACCACCTGTCCGAACAGCGCTCGTTCAGCGTCGAGATACTGTCCGTGTCGACCACGCTGCCGATCGCACAGGACCGGGGCTGGTTGTACCGCGCGGGTGTCAGCGTTCCGCTGTATACCTCCAGTCGCATCGATCGCACCGAGCAGGCGGCGCAGGCCGGCCTGGATGCGGCCGAACTCGGCGTGCAAAGGACCGAGCAGGACATCAGGCTGGATGTCGCCCATGCCTACATCGGCGTGTTGCGCGCACAACGCCAGCACGAACTCGCCGCCAGTGGCGTGGAGACGCTGGAGGCGCACGGGCGCGACGCCGCATCGTTCTTCGAGCAGGGCCTGGTTGCGCGCAACGACATGCTCGCGGCCCGCAGTGCGGTCGCCAACGCACGGCAGGACCTGATCCGCGCAACAACGATGCTCGACATCGCCCGCGCCGGCTACAACCGGCAACTCGGCCGTGCATTGGACGATGCGGTATCCATCGACGAATTGCCGCAGGCGAAGGACAACAACGCCAGCCCGGTGGCTGCCGGCAGTCCGCGCGCCGAACTGCTGGCACTCACGCGCCAGGCCCAGGCGCTGCGCCACCAGGCCGCCGCCGCCCGTGCCGC
>JBFIDI010000145.1:0-11557 GCA_041581405.1 Burkholderiaceae bacterium | reverse complement strand
GGTGGCCCGCTCGCGCGGCCCCAGCGACCGGTGATCGCGAAAGAATCGCGCGACCACGGCGTCCGCCGGATGATCGAACTTCAGGACCAGCGCGACCAGGTCGGCGCAGGCCTGCAACAAAGGGGCGGGATGCATGGCGCGATTGTCCCATGCGGGTCGCCGGCGTCACCGTCACTACGCCGGGGCCGGGACGGGGACTCAGCGGCGCAACAAGGCGGCGATGGCCGCCGGGTAGATGCGATGCTCCTGGGTCACGACCCGGGAGGCCAGGCTGTCGGCGGTGTCGTCCGGCAGCACCGGAACGGCCGCCTGGGCCAGTATCGGCCCGTTGTCGAGTTCGGCCGTGACCAGGTGCACCGTCGCACCCGCCACGCGGCAACCCGCGTCGAGCGCGCGCTGGTGGGTGTGCAAGCCGGTAAAGGCCGGCAGCAACGACGGATGGATGTTGACCAGGCGACCTTCGTAATGGGCGACAAAGCCGGGCGTGAGCACACGCATGAAACCGGCCAGCACCACCAGCGCCGGACGCCCCCCGGGGTCGTGCCGGTCGATCGCCTGCGCCAACGCCCGGTCGAACGCCTCCCGGTCGCCGAACGACCGATGGTCCACGACCTCGGTCGCGATCCCCTGCTCCCGTGCGTGCACCAGCCCGCCGGCCTGCGGCCGGTTGCTGATCACCGCCGCCACCCGGGCCTGCAGCCGCTCCTCCCAGTTCTCCCGGCGCGCCGCACGGACGATGGCAGCCATGTTGGACCCGGTGCCGGAGATCAGGATCACGATATTCTTCATAGATCTGAAAATTATCGCCGCCGGCCGCGAGGACTCGGACTTGTCGCGCCTCGGACATGCAAAATCGCACGACCGTGCTACAACACCGCATCCCCGTTTGGAGACATCTGTATGGATCTGGCATTCACCCCTGAAGAACAAGCTTTTCGCGAGGAGATCCGAGCCTGGGTCGCGGACAACCTGCCCGCCGACATCTCGCACAAGGTCCTGCATGCGCTGCACCTCAGTCGCGACGACATGCAGCGCTGGGCCAAGATCCTGGGCAAGAAGGGCTGGCTGGGCCACGGCTGGCCGAAGGAATTCGGCGGCCCGGGCTGGAACTCGGTGCAAAAACACCTGTTCGAGGAGGAGTGCGCGCTGGCAGGCGCACCCCGCGTCGTGCCCTTCGGCCCGGTCATGGTCGCCCCGGTCATCATGGCCTTCGGCAACGCCGAACAGCAGGCCCGTTTCCTGCCCGGCATCGCCAGCGGCGAGGTCTGGTGGAGCCAGGGCTACAGCGAACCGGGGTCGGGCAGCGACCTGGCCTCGCTCAAGACCCGTGCCGAGCGCCGTGGCGACCGTTACGTGGTCAACGGCCAGAAGACCTGGACCACGCTGGGTCAATACGGCGAATGGATCTTCTGCCTGGTGCGCACCAGCACCGAAGGCAAGCCGCAGACCGGCATCAGTTTCCTGCTGATCGACATGAAGACTCCCGGCGTCACCGTGCGCCCGATCCGCCTGCTCGACGGCAGCGTCGAGGTCAACGAGGTGTTCTTCGACAACGTCGAAGTGCCGGCCGAAAACCTGATCGGCGAGGAGAACAAGGGCTGGACCTATGCCAAGCACCTGCTGAGCCACGAGCGCACCAACATCGCCGACGTCAACCGTGCCAAGCGCGAACTCGAGCGGCTCAAGCGCATCGCCAAGGCCGAAGGCGTGTACGACGATACGCGTTTCCGGGACGAGATCGCCCGGCTCGAGGTCGACGTCGTGGCGCTGGAGATGATGGTGCTGCGTGTACTGGCGGCCGAGAAGTCGGGCAAGCAGTCGCTGGACGTGGCCGGCTTGCTGAAGATCCGGGGCAGCGAGATCCAGCAGCGCTACAGCGAACTGATGATGCTGGCAGCCGGGCCGTATGCACTGCCGCTGATCCACGAGGCCATGGAAGCCGGATGGCAGGGCGACGCGGTCGGCGCGCTGCACTGCGCACCGCTGGCCACGACCTACCTGAACATGCGCAAGACCACCATCTATGGCGGCTCCAACGAAGTGCAGCGCAACATCGTCTCGCAGGTGGTGCTGGGCTAGACGCCTGCGCAACCATCCGCCGCACCCAACCAATGACCTACGACAGGTGACGACATGGATTTTGATTTCAGCGAAGACCAGGACCAGCTGCGCGAAGCCGTACGCAAATGGGTTGAAAAAGCCTATACCTTCGAGCGGCGCCGCGCGATCGTGGCCGAAGGCGGGTTCTCTGCCGACGCCTACCGCGAGGTGGCCGAGCTCGGCCTGTGCGGCCTGTACGTCCCGGAGAACCTGGGCGGCATGGGCATGGGGCCGGTCGAAGGCATGATCGCGATGGAGGAACTCGGGCGCGGCATCGTGCTCGAGCCGCTGACGCAGGCGCTGATCGCCGGCGCCCTGCTCGGCGGTTATGCACCCGAGGCGCTGGCCGCGCACTGGGCGCCGCTGGTGGCCAGCGGCGAGAAGATCGTCAGCCTGGCCTACCAGGAGCGGGCCGGCCGTTATCGGCTCGACGTCTGCGCCACCACCGCCAGCCGACAAGGCGATGCCTGGACGCTGACCGGCCACAAGAGCCTGGTCGTGGCGGGCGAGCAGGCCGACGCCTGGATCGTCAGCGCCACCGTCGAGGGCAAGCTGGGCATGTTCCTGGTCGAGCGCGCTGGCACGGGCGCGTCCACGCGCGGTTATGGCACGGTCGACGGCGCCTGCGCCGCCGAGCTGAAGCTGGACCAGGCGCCGGCGCAACTCATCAGCCTGGACGGCCTGACGGTGCTCGAGCACGCGGTCGACATCGGCATTGCCGCGACCTGCGCCGAGGCCGTCGGCGTGATGGACCAGACGCTGGCCATCACCGTCGAGTACATGAACACGCGCAAGCAGTTCGGCGTCGTGATCAGCAGCTTCCAGGCGCTCAAGCACCGGGTGGCCGACATGAAGATGCAACTCGAACTGGCGCGCTCGATGAGTTATTACGCCTCGCTCAAGCTCAACAGCCCGGCGAGCGAACGACGCGCGGCCCTGGCGCGCGCCAAATACCAGCTCGGGCAGTCGATGCGCTTCGTCGGCCAGCAGGCCGTGCAACTGCATGGCGGCATCGGCGTCACCGACGAATACATCGTCAGCCACTACTTCAAGCGCCTGACCCAGATGGAGATGGTGTTCGGCGACACGCTGCACCACCTGGGCGAGGTCTCGGACCGGATGCAGGACAGCGCCGGCGTTTTCGCCTGATCGCCACGGGCGCTTCTTCCCACCAATTGAGCACGGCGCCGGCGCCCGGACGGCGCCATGTGCGCGACCATCTCTGCGGGGCCCATCGGCCGGAACAGCCGTTCCGGTCCCCGGTGCCCGGGGAGGCACCATGGTCGACATCGTCCACACCGCCGCATCGCGCTCAACCGGCAGCAGCGGCACCGACTTCGAACGCTGGCTGATCGCCCGTTCGTTCCGCATGGTCGTGCCGCTGTGCCGGCTGGGATTGCTGGTGGCCGCGCTGATGCTGCTCGTCGTCGACCCGCTGCTGTTCGCCAACGGCACCTGGGGCGACCGGCCACACCACCGGCAACTCCCCCTGTGGCATGCCGCCGCGGCGCTGTATTTCGCGGTGTTCCTGCTGTGGGCGCCCCGCCTGGCCGGGCACCGGGCACGCAAGGCCTGCCTGGCCTGGTGCATGGCCCTGGGCGCCGCGTTGTTCACCTGGTTCGGCAGCTTGTCGTGGGTGCTGAGCGGCGACATGTCGACCTACGCCATCTTCCTGCTGACCATGGTCTGCGTGTTCAGCTACCCCGGCGCGCTGCGCAGGGCCCTGGGTGTCGCCAGCACCGCCGCCTTGTCGGCGTCGATCCTGTGGTTTGACGGCGGCAGCGTGTTCTTCGCCAGCGGAGCGGCGTTCAACCTGGCCGCGCTCACCGTGGTGGCCCTGCTGCTCGACGCCTACCTGATGGCCATGGCCCGCGCCCTGTTCGACGAGAAACGGATGGTCGAGCACGAACGGGCACGCGCCGACGCGGTGCTGTTCAATGCCTTGCCGATGTCGATCGCCAACGAACTCAAGCACAACAACACGGTGGCGACCCGCCGCCACGACCGCGTGAGTGTCCTGTTCGTCGACATCGTCGGTTTCACCCGGTTCGCCGCCGACCACCCGCCCGACGCCGTGCTGCAGGTGCTCGACACCGTCTTTTCCGCCTTCGACACGCTGGTGGAGCACCATGGCGTCGAGAAGATCAAGACCATCGGCGACGCCTACATGGTGATCGGCACCCACGGGGCCGGCCCGCTGGCCCAACTGGCCCTGGACATGCTGGCCGCCGTGGACGCGTACAACCGCCATGCCGGCGGCGCGCTGCAGGTGCGCGCCGGCATGCACGTCGGCCCCGCGATCACCGGTGTCATCGGCCTGCAGCGCCTGCACTACGACGTCTGGGGTGATGCGGTCAACATTGCCAGCCGCATGGAATCGACCGGAACCCCCGGCCGGATCCAGGTCAGCGACGCCGTATGGCAGGAGTTGCGGCTGGCCTTCCGTTTCCGCTGCCGGGGCACGATCGCGGTCAAGGGCAAGGGGCCGATGTGCACGTTCTACCTGCTGGGTCGACAGACGGCCGTTGGCGACGACCCCGCACGGCCCGCCGACGGGCACCGGCGCGCCGTCGACCTGCGGCCATCGCTGGCCGCCTGAACCGCGTCAGGACATCAGCCGCGAGGACTTCGGCAGGTGCGTCATCAGGAATTCCATCTGGTCGGCCAGGATGCGCCGATTGCGCAGGATGAAATCCTCCCACAGGCTGGGCACGTACGGGGCGTACAACAGGGGCATGTGCGCCTGCTCCGGCGTGCGGCTGCTCTTGCGGTGGTTGCAGGCCCGGCAGGCGGTCACCACGTTCATCCAGGTGTCGACACCATTTTGTGCAAACGGCACGATGTGTTCGCGGGTCAGGCTTTCCTCGTGGTGCTGCTGGCCGCAATAGGCACAGATGTTGCGGTCGCGCGCGAACAGCTTGCTGTTGGTCAGGCTGGGCTTGAGGTGGAACGGATTGATGTTCGGCACGCCCTTGGTGCCGATGATGCTGTTGACCGCGATGATCGACTGCTCGCCGGTCTGCGCATTGTGACCGCCGTGGAATACCGCCACTTCGCCGCCCGACTCCCAGCGCACTTCACCCGCCGCATAGTGGATGACGGCTTGTTCGAGCGAAATCCAGGATTGTGGCAAACCCTGGGCTGACAGCTTCAAGACCTTCAAGATACGCCTCCTGAATCAACGCCTTGTAACGCGGGCACCGGTTGACACGGCCCGCCAGGATCATGGCGCAAACGGCCGCGCAGTGGTGGGACACAATATACATGCTTTCCATGACATGCCACCGCCATACCCGTGTGCGGCCACAGGCCTGTCAACCCCAAAAACAACAGTCCGACACCATGAAAGTCTTTCGCGGCGTGCAACACGCCAATCTGGCCCCCGGCTGCGCGCTGACGATCGGCAATTTCGACGGCGTGCACCGCGGTCACCAGGCCATGCTGGCCCTGCTGCGTGCGGAAGCGGCCCAACGCGGCATCCGCAGCTGCGTCTTGACCTTCGAGCCGCATCCGCGCGACTATTTCGCGGCCGTGACCGGGCAGCCGGACCGCGCGCCGGCGCGTATTGCCAGCGTGCGCGACAAGCTGCTCGACCTGGCGCACTGCGGCATCGACCAGACCGTGGTGATGCCGTTCAACGCCCGGTTCGCGGCGCAATCGCCGCAGAACTTCATCACCACGGTCCTGGCCGACGGGCTGCGCGCTCGCTACGTGCTGGTCGGCGACGACTTCCGGTTCGGCGCGCAGCGCGCGGGCGACTACGCCATGCTCGACGACGCGGGCCAGACGCACGGTTTCGACGTCGCGCGCATGAACAGCTACGAGGTGCATGGCCTGCGGGTGTCGAGTTCGGCCGTACGCGAGGCCTTGTCCCAGGGGCGGATGGCCGATGCGGAACGCCTGCTCGGCCATCCCTACCGCATCTCCGGTCACGTCGTGCACGGCCGCAAGCTCGGACGGGAACTGGGATTCCCGACGCTCAACCTGCGTTTTGCGCACTGGAAACCGGCCGCCAGCGGCATCTTCGTGGTGCAGGTGCACGGGCTGGCCGACACGCCGCTGGCGGGCGTCGCCAATCTGGGCGTGCGTCCCTCGCTCGATCCCACCGACATCAACGGGGGCCGGGTGCTGCTGGAAACCCATTGCCTGGACTGGCCCGCGGCATGGGGGCACGACCATGGCTACGGTAAACTCATCCGGGTGGAACTGCTGCACAAACTGCACGATGAACTCCGGTACGACGGCCTGGAGGCGCTCGAGCGCGGCATCTCCCGGGACCGCGACGCGGCGCGCGCGTATTTCGCGTCGCTGTACGCCAGGACCCATCGGCAGACCACCCGCGACCGAATTTAGCGGGCGAAAGGCCTTGCCCGCACGCCCGACCGGCGCCCGGGTTCCAGGTGTTTCGCCCTAGCGCCACTGCTTTATCGACGCTCAGCCCGCCCGGCGCGAGCGCCTTCACCTCCTCCAGGAGGCCCGCCTCCCGAGCGCGGGTCCAGCACCATGACCGAAAAAGCCGATTACCGCAGTACCCTGAATCTCCCCGAAACTCCGTTCCCGATGCGGGGCGACCTGCCCAAGCGCGAGCCCGTCTGGGCCAAGGAGTGGGACGAACAAGGTATCTACAAGCAACTGCGTGACGCACGCCGCGGCGCCCCCAAGTTCATCCTGCACGACGGACCGCCGTACGCCAACGGCCAGATCCACATGGGGCATGCGGTCAACAAGATCCTCAAGGACATGATCGTCAAGGAGCGCCAGCTCGAGGGTTTCGACGCCCGCTACATCCCGGGCTGGGACTGCCACGGCCTGCCGATCGAGAACGCGATCGAGAAAAAATACGGCCGCAACCTGCCGCGCGACGAAATGCAGGCCAGGAGCCGCGCCTTCGCCACCGAGCAGATCGCGCTGCAGATGGGCGACTTCAAGCGCCTGGGCGTGCTGGGCGAATGGGACCACCCCTACCGCACGATGGATTTCAAGAACGAGGCCGACGAGATCCGCGCGTTCAAGCGGGTGATCGAGCGCGGCTTCGTCTACCGCGGCCTCAAGCCGGTGTACTGGTGTTTCGACTGCGGCTCGTCACTGGCCGAGTTCGAGATCGAATACGCCGACAAGAAGTCCCAGACGCTGGACGTGGGTTTCCTGTGCGCCGAGCCGGACAGGCTGGCCCGGGCCTTCGGGCTGGACGCCCTGGCCAAGCCGGCATTGGCCGTGATCTGGACCACCACCGCCTGGACCATCCCGGCCAACCAGGCGCTCAACCTCAATCCGGAACTGGAATACGCGCTGGTCGACACCGAGCGCGGCCTGCTGCTGCTCGCCGCCAGCCTGGTCGATGCATGCCTGGAACGTTACCAGCTGACCGGCTCCGTCATCGCCAAGGCCCAGGGCAAGGCACTGGCCGGCATCGAGTTCCACCACCCGCTGGCCCACGTGGATCCGGGCTACGACCGCCGCGCGCCGATCTACCTGGCCGACTACGCCACCGCCGACGACGGTACCGGCCTGGTGCATTCCTCGCCCGCCTATGGCGTGGAAGACTTCAACAGCTGCGTATCGCACGGCATGGCGCTGGACGCCATCCTCAACCCGGTGCAGGGCAACGGCCAGTATGCCGCCGAGCTGCCGCTGTTCGGCGGCATGAACATCTGGAAAGCCTGCCCGCGCATCATCGAGGTGCTGCAGCAGTCCGACCGCCTGTTCGCGACCACACATATCAGCCACAGCTACCCGCATTGCTGGCGCCACAAGACGCCGGTGATCTACCGCGCCGCGGCGCAATGGTTCATCCGCATGGACGAAGGCGTGGGCGTGTTCACCAAGGACAAGGCGCCCAAGACGCTGCGCCAGCTGGCGCTGGACGCGATCGAACAGACCGCCTTCTACCCGGAGAACGGCCGCACCCGATTGCGCGACATGATCGCCGGCCGGCCCGACTGGTGCATCAGCCGCCAGCGCAGCTGGGGCGTGCCGCTGCCGTTCTTCATCCACCGCGACAGCGGCGAGCTGCATCCGCGCACGATGGAGATCCTGGACCAGGCGGCCGACATGGTCGAGCACGGCGGCATCGAGGCCTGGAGCAAGGCCAGCGCCGAATCCATCATCGGCGAGGAGGACGCGCGCCACTACACCAAGAGCAACGACATCCTGGAGGTCTGGTTCGACTCCGGCACCACCCACACCACGGTGCTCAAGGGCTCGCACGCCGGCAACGGCCATGCCAGCGGGCCCGAGGCCGACCTGTACCTCGAGGGCCACGACCAGCATCGTGGCTGGTTCCATTCGTCCTTGCTGACCGCCTGCGCGATGTATGACCGCGCGCCCTACCGCGGCCTGCTGACACACGGCTTCACCGTCGACAGCCAGGGCCGCAAGATGAGCAAGAGCCTGGGAAATGGCGTCGACCCGCAGCAGACCTCGAAGAAGCTGGGCGCCGAGATCATCCGCCTGTGGGTCGCCGCCAGCGACTATTCCGGCGACATCGCCGGCGACGACAAGATCCTGGCGCGGGTGGTGGACACCTACCGCCGCATCCGCAACACCTTGAAGTTCCTGCTGGCCAACACCAGCGACTTCGACCCCGCCACCCAGTCGCTTGCGCCGCAGGACATGCTGGAGATCGACCGCTACGCGCTGGCCCGGGCGGCGCAGTTGCAGGCCGACATCCTGGCCCACTACAAGGTGTACGAGTTCCACCCGGTGGTGGCCAAGCTGCAGATCTATTGCAGCGAGGACCTCGGCGCGTTCTATCTCGACATCCTCAAGGACCGCCTGTACACGACGGCCGCCGATTCGCGCGCACGCCGCTCGGCCCAGACCGCGCTGTGGCAGATCACCCAGGCCATGCTGCGCTGGATGGCGCCGTTCCTGAGCTTCACGGCCGAGGAGGCCTGGAGCGTGTTGTCGGCGGCCGGCAGGATCCCCGAGGCCAACCGCGCGTCGATCTTCACCGGGACGTTCGCCGACATGGCGCCGCCCGACACCGCCTTGCTCGACAAGTGGAACCTGATCCGTACGGTGCGCGAGATGGCCAACAAGGAGATCGAGGCGCTGCGCGCGTCCGGCCAGGTCGGCTCGTCGCTGCAGGCGCGGCTCGATATCGAGGTGCCGCAGGACAGCCACGGTGCGATGCTGGCGGCGCTGCAAAGCCTGGGCGACGACCTGCGCTTCGTGTTCATCACCTCGGGGGCCAGCGTGGCCGCCGGCAGTGCCCTCAAGACCACCCCCACGCCGGTCACCGATCCCAAGTGCGAGCGCTGCTGGCACTACCGTGCCGACGTCGGCCACGACGCCGCGCACCCGGGGCTGTGCGCACGGTGCACCGGCAACCTGTTCGGCGCCGGCGAGTCGCGCACGGTTGCATGACGATGTTGAAGTTGCGCAACTCCGACAGCGGCACGCGGGACATGTTGCCCTGGCTGGGCCTGTCCTTGTTGCTGCTGATCGCCGACCAGTTCACCAAGATCATGGTGCTGGGCTACTTCCGGCTGGGCGACAGCCTGCGCGTCACCGGTTTCTTCAACCTGGTGCGGGTCCACAACGAAGGCGCGGCGTTCTCGTTCCTGGCCGACGCGTCGGGCTGGCAACGCTGGTTCTTCACCGCCATCGGCGTGGGTGCGGCCATCTTCATCCTGTGGATGCTCAAGTCGCACCCCGGCCAGCGCCTGTTCGCCTTTGCCATGGCCTGCATCCTGGCCGGCGCCATCGGCAACGTCATCGACCGGCTGGTCCACGGTTATGTCGTGGATTTTCTACAGTTTCACTACGCCGGCTGGTATTTCCCCTCTTTCAATATCGCTGACAGCGCGATTACCATTGGGGCAGTCTCGATGATCCTGGATGAACTCTTGCGGGTTCGACGCTCCCGCTGAAATTGACAACTTGACCCACCTGCTCAACCTGCTCGCCGCAATTGCCCTGCTGGTGTGGGGTACACAACTGGTACGTACCGGCATCCTGCGGGTCTTCGGCGGCAACCTGCGCAACGTGCTTGCCAAGAGCGTGAGCAACCGGGTCAATGCACTGGTCTCCGGGCTGGGCGTCACCGCACTGGTGCAATCGAGCACCGCCACCGCGCTGATCGTCGCCTCCTTCGTCGGCCAGGGCCTGATGAGCCTGCCGTCGGCTCTGACCGTCATGCTCGGGGCCGACATCGGCACCGCCCTGATGGCCGTCGTCTTCTCGCGCGACCTGTCCTGGTTGTCGCCGCTGTTCATCTTCGTCGGCGTCGTGTTGTTCATCGCGCGCCAGTCCACCACCGTGGGCCGGGTCGGCCGCATCCTGATCGGGCTGGGCCTGATGCTGCTGGCGCTGAGCCTGGTCTCGCAGTCGGCCACGGTGCTCACACAGGCGCCCGCCGTGAAGGCCTTGCTGGCCTCGCTCACCAGCGACCTGCTGCTGGAGATCTTCACCGGCGCGGTGCTGACGGTGTTGTGTTATTCCAGCCTGGCCATGGTCCTGCTGACCGCCACGCTGGCCACCACCAACGTGATTCCGCTCGACGTGGCCCTGGGCCTGGTGCTCGGCGCCAACCTGGGCAGCGGACTGCTGGGCGTGCTGACCACCATGGGCACCAGCATCGAGACGCGCCAGGTGCCACTGGGCAACCTGATCTTCAAGATCATCGGCATCGCGATCGCGGCGCCTTTCGTCGGGTTCTGGATCGAGTTCCTGGGCGAATGGCTGGCGCATTCGGCAACCGTGGTGGTGCTCTACCACCTGTGCTTCAACCTGGCCGTGGGGGCCGTCTTCGTCGGCGTCACCCCCCTGGTGGCGCGTTGGACCCAGATGCTGCTGCCCAAGCCCGAGGTCTCCACGGTTGCCGGTCGCCAACGCCACCTGGACGCGACCGCGCTGGCCACGCCCTCGCTGGCCATCTCCTGCGCGGTGCGCGAGGCCATGCACCAGGCCGACGTCGTCGAAACCATGCTGACCGGCATGTTGCGGGTCATCAAGAACAACGACAGCAACCTGGCGCAGGAACTGCGCAAGATGGACGACACGGTCGACGAGTTGTACTCCGACATCAAGTACTACCTGACCAAGATCTCCCGCGAAGCGCTCAGCGACAGCGAAGGCCAGCGCTGGACCGACATCATCAGCTTCACGATCAACATGGAGCAGATCGGCGACATCGTCGAGCGTGTCCTCATCGACATCGAGGACAAGAAGATCCGCACCGGCCGCAATTTCTCGGATGCCGGCATGCAGGAGATCAGCGACATGCACGGCCACCTGGTGGACAACCTGCGCCTGGGCATGAGCGTGTTCCTGCACGGCAACGTGCGCGACGCCCAGCGCCTGCTCGAGGAGAAGACGCGTTTCCGCAACCTGGAGCGCCAATACGCATCGACCCACCTCGGGCGACTGGCCGACAAGACCGTGCAGAGTATCGAGACCAGCTCACTGCACCTGGACCTGATCAGCGACCTCAAGCGCATCAACTCCCACATCT
>JBFIDI010000144.1:0-11571 GCA_041581405.1 Burkholderiaceae bacterium | reverse complement strand
GGCATCGACGGCATCTGCTATCGTGCCGGCTCATGGCCGAGGCAGGGCGCAACCCCGAACCACACGCGGTGCGGGGTTTCCCGCCGCTGGCGGACAGTCGCGCCCGCGTGCTGGTGCTGGGCAGCATGCCCGGCGTCGCGTCGTTGCGTGCGCGGCAGTATTACGGGCATCCGCGCAATGCGTTCTGGCCCATCATGGGCGACATCTTCGGCTTCGATGCCGCGGCACCGTACCCGCAGCGGGTCGATGCCTTGCGCGCGCACCGGGTCGCGGTATGGGACGTGCTGGCCGCCTGCGAACGGCCGGGCAGCCTGGATGCGGACATCGACCTGCGCAGCGTCGAGGTCAACGACTTCGCGGGTTTCCTGGCCGGCCATCCGCAGCTGCGGCGCCTGTGTTTCAACGGTGCCACGGCCCAGGCGATGTTCCGGCGCCATGTGTTGCCGTCGCTGGACGCGCCCGTGCCGTTCGACATGGTGCGCCTGCCGTCGACCAGCCCGGCCAACGCCGGCATGCGCCTGGCCGACAAGCGGCGGGCCTGGCAGGCCGTCGCGCCGGACGGCATCGGCCGGCGCACGCAGGCCCCCCCGGGATGACCGACGCCGACTTCTCGTTGCGCCGTATCGCGATCACGGCGTTCGGTCCGTCGCTGCTGTTCGGGGTCGGACTCGGGGCCATTCTGCCGGTGCTTCCGCTGACCGCGCGCGCCATGGGTGCGTCGGTGCCGCTGACGGCGCTGCTGGTCGCGCTGATCGGCATCGGTTCGCTGGTGAGCAATATCCCGGCCTCGCTGATCACGCTGCACCGCGGCGAACGCTGGGCCATCGTCGCCGGCGCCTTGGGGTGCGCCATCGCGATGGCGCTGTGCGGCTGGTCGGGCCACCTGGCCTGGTTTGCGCTCGGCAGCTTCATGATCGGCATGTCGCAGGCGGTCTTCTCGCTTGCGCGCCAGAGTTACCTGACCGAGGTGGTGCCGGTGGCCTACCGGGCCCGGGCGATGTCGACGCTGGGCGGCACCATGCGCATCGGCATGTTCATCGGCCCGTTCGCCGCGGCCGCGGCCATCCATGGCTACGACCTGGCCGGGGCCTACGGTATCGGCATCGCGGCCCTGCTGCTGTCGGGCATCGTGGCCGCGCGCATGCCCGACCTGCGGGCCGAAGCCGTCGGCGCCGATCCGTCCGGCGCGACACCCGCGGCGCCGACCATCCTGTCGACGCTGCGCGACCATCGCCATGTCTTCGTCACGCTGGGCCTGGGCATCGCGCTGGTCAGCGCCGTGCGCACCACGCGCCAGACCATCATCCCGCTGTGGGCCGACCACCTGGCGCTCGATCCGGCGGTCACCTCCCTCATCTACGGCCTGGCCGGTGGCATCGACATGCTGCTGTTCTATCCGGCCGGCAAGGTGATGGACCACATGGGCCGGCGCTGGGTCGTCGTGCCTTCGCTGGTCATCATGGGCGCCGGCCTGCTGGCCATGCCCTGGACCTGGGATGCGACCAGCCTGCTGATCGCCGCGATGGCGATCGGTTTCGGCAACGGCATCGGCTCGGGCATGGTGATGACACTGGGCGCCGATCATTCGCCGCGCCGGGGTCGCGCCCATTTCCTGGGCGCGTGGCGCCTGATGTCGGACATCGGCGGCACTTGCGGGCCCGGCCTGTTGTCGCTGCTCGCGGCCACGACCACGCTGGCGATCGGGATCGGGGTGACCGGGCTGCTGGCCTTGCTGGCCGCCGGGCAGCTGGCGTACTGGATTCCGCGGGTGGGGGCGCGGGACGACGGTGGCTGAGCTTGCGCGTCGACACCCCGTCGGCCTGCGTCAGTCCTGCAGGTCCTCGTGGAACTCCTGCGTCCCCTGTTTCCAGTAGGCCGACACCCGCATCGCGGTACGCGGGTGCTGCTTGCCGTCCACCAGCAGCTGGCGCAGGCGCTTCATCAGCGCCGCCTCGCCGGCGGCCCAGGCAAAACCTTCGCCATCGGGCAGCTGCAGCGCATCGGCGGCGGACAGGAAGTCCTCGGGCGACCGGACCCACGACACGTCCAGGCGGGCCGCGCTGTGCAGGGGCCGGTGGTCGGCGACGTCCTCGGCCAGCAGCAGCACCCGGGCCGACACGTCGGCGGGCAGTTCCCGCAGCCGGCGCGTGATGGCCGGCAGCGCGGTGGTGTCGCCGGCCAGCAGGTGCCACGGGTAGTCGGCGGGAATCACCATCGAGCCGCGCGGGCCGGCGATCACGGCGCGGTCGCCGGCCTTCGCCTGACGCGCCCACTGGGTGGCGGCGCCGCTGTCGTGCAGCGCGAATTCGATCGTCAGTTCGCCGCGGGCCGCGTCATGGTGCAGCGGCGTGTAGTCGCGCCGCACCGGTTGGCCTTGCGCGTCGGTGAAGATGAACTTGACGTGGTCGTCGAACGAGGAGGAGACGAAACCGGCCAGCGACGGGTCGGCGAAGGTGATGGCGACGAAATTCGGGCTGGGCTGCGCGATGCGGCGCACGACGGTGTCGCGGCGGTGCAGTTCGTGGCGGACGCGCGTGACGCGGCGGGGGGCGAGGGTGTCTTCCACAAGGGTCCTGACAAGTTGATAATGTCATCCATTATGGAAAAACAAGTTGACCATGTCAACCAAAGTGGCTTTGCCCCCGACGGCGACGTGCTGGAGGCCATCCACGAGCTGATGCACCGCGTGCGGCACCGGCAGCAGGAGGCCGCCACGGGAGATCTCAATCCGATGGAGGCACGTGTGCTCGGGTTCTTCGCGCGCCATCCCGGCGCGACGCAGAGCGCGCTGGCGGCGTATTCCGGGCGCGACAAGGGCCAGCTGGCGCGGCTGGTCAACGGGCTGCGGGAAAAAGGCCTGCTCGAGGCGCGGCCGGACGCGGACGATGGCCGCGTGATGCGCCTGAGCCTGACGGAGCCCGCGCAGGTGCTGCTGGCACAGGTGCGGCGCCAGCGCAAGCGGCTGGCGGCCGCGGCGGTGCAGGGGTTCAGCGCCGAGGAACGGGCGCAGCTGATGGCGATGCTGACCCGGATCCGGGCCAACCTGGACGCCGGGCGCTGACCCGGCCCGCGGGCCGGCCGGGTTGCCGGGTCGTCAGGCCGCGCCGGCCTTGACCTTCAGCCGCCAGGCGTGCAGCAGCGGCTCGGTGTAGCCGCTGGGCTGCTCCAGGCCCTTGAACACCAGGTCGGTCGCGGCCTGGAACGCCGCGCCCTGCGGGTTCGTCGCCATCGGCGTGTACAACGCGTCGCCGGCGTTCTGCTTGTCGACCACCTTGGCCATGCGCTTGAACGTGGACTTGACCTGGGCCTTGGTGACGACGCCGTGGTGCAGCCAGTTCGCCATGTGCTGGCTCGAGATGCGCAGCGTGGCGCGGTCTTCCATCAGGCCGACATTGTGGATGTCGGGCACCTTGGAGCAACCCACGCCCTGGTCGATCCAGCGCACCACGTAGCCCAGGATGCCCTGGGCGTTGTTGTCGAGTTCCTGCTGCCTGTCGGCATCGCTCCACTTGGGCGTGCGCACGACGGGGATGGTCAGCAGGTCGTTCAGGATCGCTTCGCGCTGCTGCGCCGCGTCACCCGCCGCGGCGTCCTGCTCCATCTGCTTCTGCACGTCCGACACCTTGATCTGGTGGTAATGCAGCGCATGCAGGGTTGCCGCCGTCGGGCTGGGCACCCAGGCGGTGTTGGCGCCGGCCTTGGGATGGCCGATCTTCTGCTTCATCATGTCGGCCATCAGGTCGGGCATGGCCCACATGCCCTTGCCTATCTGCGCCCTGCCGCGCAGGCCGCAGGCCAGGCCGACCATGACGTTGTTCTTCTCGTAGGCCTGGATCCAGGCGCTGGTCTTCATGTCGCCCTTGCGCAGTACCGCTCCGGCCTGCATGCAGCTGTGCATCTCGTCGCCGGTGCGGTCCAGGAAACCGGTGTTGATGAAGGCCACGCGGCTGGCGGCGGCGGCGATGCAGGCCTTGAGGTTGACGCTGGTGCGGCGCTCCTCGTCCATGATGCCGAGTTTGACGGTGCTGGCCGGCAGGCCGAGCAGCTTCTCGACGCGGCCGAACAACTCGTTGGCGAACGCGACTTCGGCCGGGCCGTGCATCTTGGGCTTGACGATGTAGACCGAACCCTTGCGCGAGTTGCGGATGCCGTTCGTGCCGTGGCCCTGCAGGTCGTGCAACGCGATGGCCGTGGTCACGACCGCGTCCATGATGCCTTCGGGGATCTCGTGCTCGGCGCCGTCGGCCCCCGTGTACAGGATGGCCGGGTTGGTCATCAGGTGGCCGACGTTGCGCACGAACATCAGCGAACGGCCGTGCAAGGTCACGGTGCCGCTGCCGTTGGGCGCGGTGTAGACGCGGTCCGGGTTCAGTCCGCGGGTGAAGGTCTTGCCGCCCTTGCTGACGTTCTCCGTCAGGTCGCCCTTGAGGATGCCGAGCCAGTTGCGGTAACCCAGCACCTTGTCCTGCGCGTCGACGGCGGCGACCGAGTCCTCGAGGTCGAGGATGGTGGACAGCGCCGATTCCAGCACCAGGTCGCTGACGCCGGCCGCGTCATGGGCGCCGGTCGTGCTCGTGTGGTCGATGCGGATGTCGATGTGCAGGCCGTTGTGCTGCAGCAGTACCGACGAGGGGTTCGCCCCCTCGCCCTGGTAACCCACCAGCTGGCGACCGTTGCGCAGCCCGGTGTTCTTGCCACCCTTGAGTGTGACCACCAGCTTGCCGCCGAGCACGGCGTAGCCCGTCGCATCCAGGTGCGATCCGCGCGCCAGCGGCGCCGTGCGGTCCAGCACATGACGCGCGTATTCGATCACCTTGTCGCCCCGCACCGGGTTGTAGGCCCCCGCCCGGCCGGCGCCGCCGGATTCGTCGATGGCGTCGGTCCCGTACAGCGCGTCGTACAGCGAACCCCAGCGCGCGTTCGCGGCATTGAGCGCATAACGCGCGTTGAGGATGGGCACCACCAGCTGCGGGCCGGCCTGTTGCGCCAGTTCGGCATCGACGTTTTTCGTCGTCGTGCGCACCGCGGCGGGTTCGGGCACCAGGTAGCCGATCTTCTCCAGGAACCTGCGGTAGGCCTTCATGCTGCGGATCGGCCCCGGGTGCGCCCGGTGCCAGGCGTCGAGTTCGGCCTGCAGGCGGTCGCGTTCGGCCAGCAGGGCCTGGTTCTTCGGCGCCAGCTCGGCCACGATGGCATCGAAGCCTTGCCAGAACGCGGCGGGCTCCACGCCGGTGCCCGGCAGGACCTGGTTGTCGATGAAGTCGTGCAGTTCGGTGGCGATGTTCAGTGCGTGCACGCGGGTGCGAGAGGTCATGGATCGGTTTCCTTCTTCAATATCAATAGGCTCGAGAGGCGGGACTGGCGGGCGGCTTCACAGGAACACGCGCACGTCGCGCAGGCTGCTGCCGACATGGTGGGGCTGGGTGCCCAGTTCCTCGAACGGCAGCTGGTAGCGGTTGACCCACAAGGTCTGGTAGCCGTACCAGGTCGCGGCCAGCGCATCCCAGGCGTTGCAGCTGACGAAGCCGATCTGGCGTGCGCGCAGGCCGGTGGCCTGTTCGCCGAGCGCATAGGCCTCGGGTGCCGTCTTGTACAGGCGCACCGGGTCGACGCTGATCACGTGGTCGAGCAGGCCACCCAGGCCCGCCGACTTGACCGCCAGGTCGAGCATGGCCGGATCGCCATTGCTCAGGATGCCGGTCACCAGGCCGGCGTCCTTGATCTGCTGCAGCACGGCGCGGTTCTCCGGAAACGCGCTCAGGCTGCGGTACTGGTTCATCAGCTGGTCGACGCGGCTGTCGAAATCCGGCTTGCCGGCCTGCTCGGGCACCAGGCGCTTGACCGCATAGACCAGCGCGGCGCGCGTCAGGTCCCAGAACGGCCGGTAATGCGCGCCATGGTTGCTGGTCGTCACCAGGCGGGAATATTCGATCTGCTTGTCGCGCCAGACCTGGCTCAGTGCCGTGCCATGGCCGGGATACAACTGCTCGGCCAGCAGTCCGACGCTGTAGACGTCGAACAAGGTGCCGTAGGCATCGAACAATATGGCTTTGGGATTGTCCATGGTTCGACTGTATTCGAACCTTTTTGGATGATTAACCACCTGAAGGTTGCTAGATAAATGACTTTGATCGACCTAATGGTGAGCCCGGCGACGCCTGCGCAGCCCATGGGGCAGGCGGCGCGGTCCGATCAGACCCGGGTCCGGGTCCGGGACCGCCCGGGCCTGCGCGCGACCACGGGCTTCCATGCATCAAGTGCGCCGCCCGCGTTCCGATGAAAAGACCGACCACCCGGGCGCAGGGCGCACAATGCGGGATACATACGGGCGCATGTGGGCCCAAATAATGCACAGGCATGGATGGCGTGATCGGGAAACGGCCAAGGGGTTTCGTGTACAAACAGATGAACAGGGTTGTGGCGAGGGGCTCGGCGAGCGCATGCGCGGTTGCCGGGCCCCGCGCCGTGTCGCGTTATTGATGTCCGCTCCTTCCTTTTATTCGCTCGATGCCGCCACGCGCTCCATGGTGCTGCGCCATGTCGCGGCCATGATTGCCCGTGTGCAGTCGTTTTTTGCGCAGCACCAGGACGATCACCTCAAGCGATTGCGCGGGCACTTCTTCGAGCAGGTCGACAGCCGCCCGCATACCTCCCAGGCGCAGAACCTGCGAACCGCGGGGGTCATGCTCGACAAGCAGGCGGCCATCTTCAACCGCGCGTTCCAGGCCGCGCTGCGCGAGTCCATCGAGGACGAGGTCGAGGCGGTCATGCCGGGGGCGCTGCGGGTGTTGCGTCCGGCGGCGGACACCGACGACCTGTCCGGCCCCAGCAGCATGGCCTTGCTCGATGTCGACGAGATCGAGCGCCACCTGCTGGTGGATCGGGTCGCCCAACGCTTCAACAACCGGTACGAGGCGCCGCTCAAGGCCTTGACCGTGAGCATCGGGGCCTTGTTGCGGCAGGACGAGTTCACGCTGGCCGACAACCCGTTTCGTCCGGCCAGCCTGGTCCGGGCCTTCCTGATCGCCTGGCACAGCAGCGCGTTCGACCCCATGGCGGCGGAGGATTTCGTCTCGGCCCTCGAGCCCCAGTGCAGCATCGACTGGACCCCGCTGTACACCGACCTGACCGCGATGCTGGTGCGGGCCGGTTATTCCGCCAAGCCGGTGCACCGGATCAAGCGCGGTGCGGCGGGCGCCGGAACCGATTCCGCATCGGCGCCCCTGATGGGGGATTCCGGCATGCCGACCGGCCACGGCTCGGGATATGCCAGCCTGCAGCCGTCGACGGGGGGTGTCGACTTCGGTGAAACCGGCGCGGCACGGGTCTCGGGCGGCGCGGGCGGCCAGGGCATGCAGGGCATGGCCCGCTCGATCGCCCACCATGCGCGCCAGTTCCTGCAGAAGCTCGGGTTCGGCGGCGCTGGCGCTGGTGCTGGTGGTGGCGACGGCGGTGGCGACGGGTCCGCCCAGGGCTCCGGCGGCTTCGGCGGGGGTGGCGGCGGCGCACATGCACCGGCCGATCCCGAACTGATGGGGTTCCTGGGCGGCTTGCAGGCCGGGGCCGGCGCCTCGCAGTTTCCCGCCTGGGCACAAGGGCAGGACATCTCCGGCCAGAACGTGTTGCGCCAGATGCGCGAACGCGAGGAGGTGCAGCGTGCCACCGAGATCGACCGCGGCACGGTCGACGCGCTGGCCGAGGTGTTCGACTACGTGTTCGCCGACAAGGCGATTCCGTTGCAGCTCAAGTTCGTGATCGGTCGCCTGCAGATCCCGGTGCTCAAGGCGGCACTGATCGACCGCGACTTCTTCCTGTCCGGCGAACATCCGGCCCGCCAGCTGGTCGACGCGCTGGCCGCGGCGGCCGTGGGCTGGGTGCCGGAGTCGGGCGAGACCGATCCCCTGTACCAGCAGATCGACGGCACGGTGCGGCGCGTCGTGGCCGAGTTCGAGGCCGACCTGGCGCTGTTCCGGTCCTTGCTGGCCGAACTCGAGGCATTCCTGCAGGCCAACCAGCAGCAGGCCGAGGTGCGCATCGAACCGGCGGCGAACGACGAGCAGTCGAAGGAGGCGCGCGAGGCGGCGTTGTCCCACGCCGACGGCGTCGTGCACCAGTGCATCCACGCCTTGCCGATCGACGAGCCGCTGCCGCCGTTCCTGTTGCCTTTCCTGACCGTGCAGTGGCGCGAGGTGCTGGCCCGGGCCTGGCTGCGGGTCGACAGCGAGCCGGCGCGCTGGGATCTCGCGGTCAAGACCATGGACGAGGTGATCTGGTCCACCCGCCCGCGTTTTCGCCCCGACGAACGGGGCCGCCTGATGGCCTTGTTGCCCGATCTCGTGCCCCGGCTCGATGCCAGCCTGGACGCCATCGGGTGGACCGGGCCGGAGCGCGACGAATTCACCAAGCGCCTGATCGCCTGCCACATGCGGGCCATCCGTGTGCCCAAGGCCGGGCCGGCGCCGGTGGACTCCGGTCCCGGCGAGCTCGAAGCCCAGGTCGGGCGCGAAGCCATCCAGGCCCTGGACCAGCGCGTCGCGCCCGGGCCGCAACACGCGCCCGATGCGTTCGATGCCATCGCGCAGGGGCTCGAGCGCGGCATGTGGTTCGATTTCGAACACGACGCCGAGCAGACGCGCCGCTACCGCCTGAGCTGGATCAGCCCCCAGCGCAGTCGCATGTTGTTCACCAACCGCGACGGTTTCGAGGCCTTCGTGCGTTCGCAGAAGGAAGTCGCGGCGATGCTGCGCGAGGGCCGCCTGACCATCCTCGACCAGCAGCCCATCGTGGCGCGCGCGCTGGAGCAGATCATGGCGCAGGACGACGCCGACGAAGCCGGCCCCGGCGGCGCGCCGACGCTGGACCTGCAACTGGGCTGAGGCGCATGCCGCGGGCGTGGCGTGCCGGCCGTGTTCTTCAGGCCGCCGCCGTGCCGGCCGCCTGTCGTGCGACGGCCTGCAGGTGCTGCACCAGCAGGGCCGCCGCCGGCGACAGGCTTGCCGCGTCCCGGAAATAGATCCCGAACCGGCGTTCGGCCCAGGGCTCGTCCAGGTCGACCAGGCACAACTTGCGCTCGGCCATGCTGGGGGCGGCCACCTCGCGCGGAATCACGCTGACGGCCAGGTTGGCGCCCACCACCCGCTGCACCGCGTCCAGGCTGGTGACCACGACCCGGACCCGCATGGTCTTGCCGAGTTCGGCGGCCGCGCGGTGCAGCATCAGTGGGACCGCACTGTTGGCCGGCAGTCCGACGAACTCGTGCTCCAGCGTCTGCGCGAAACGCACCGACGGCCGGCCGGCCAGCGGATGGTCCCGATGCGTCACCAGCACCAGATGGTCGCTGCGGTAGGGCTGGCAGGCCAGGTCGAGGCGGGGCACGGCGTCCCAGCAGATGCCGACCGCGGCGATGCCGTCGCGCACGCCACGCACCACGTCGTTGCTCGAGCGCTCCTCGATGTGCACCTGGATGGCCGCGTGTTCGGGCTTGCGCAGAAAGGCCGCCACGTCGTCGGGCAGGGATTCGGCCAGCGCCGACGCACTGGCCAGCAGGCGCACCTGGCCCTTGACGCCGGCGGCGAAGGAACCCATGTCGTGGGTCAGGCGCTCGGCATTGCCCAGCAGCAGGCGTGCGTGTTCGAGCAGCGTCTCGCCGGCCGGCGTCGGTTCGACGCCGCGCCGCCGGCGCACCAGCAAGCGGGTGCCGAGCATGTCCTCGAGCTGGGCCAGGCGTTTGCTGATGGCCGAGCCGGCCAGGCTTTCGCGTTCGCCGGCGCGGGCGATGTTGCGGGTCTCGCATACGGCGACGAACAGCCGCAAGGTCGTCAGGTCGAGGTCGCGCATGGTGTTGTTCTGGTCCTTGGGCCGTGCCGGTGGCGGTTCAGGTGTTCTGTTTCGGAATCTTAAAGCTTCCCAATGGCTGTAACTGATCCGAACTGGCATGCCTAGAATGCGCCATGCATCACCCATCCCCGTCTTATCCGTCCCGGGTCCAGTTGCGCGAAGTCGGCCTGCGCGACGGTCTGCAGAGTATTGCCACCGTGTTGCCGACCGAACACAAGCGGGCCTGGATTCGCGCCGCCCATGCGGCCGGCCAACGCGAGATCGAGGTCGGCTCCTTCGTGCCGGCACGCCTGCTGCCGCAGCTGGCCGACACCGCGGAACTGGTCGCGTTTGCCCGCAGCTTGCCGGGCATGGTGACCTCGGTGCTGGTGCCCAACCTCAAGGGCGCGCAGGCGGCCATCGCGGCGCAGGCCGATTCGCTGCTGGTGCCGCTGTCGGTCAGCCATGCGCACAGCCTGGCCAATGTGCGCAAGACGCCCGACGACATGGTGGCCGAGATCGCGCGCATCCGGGCCGAGCGGGACGCGGCCGGTTCGAAGACGCGTATCGAGGTCGGCCTGAGCACGGCGTTCGGGTGCACCTTGCAGGGCGCGGTCGACCTGTCGGAAGTGCTGCGGCTGCTGCAGGCCGTGCTCGATGCCGGCGCCGATGCGGTCGGCCTGGCCGATACCGTCGGATATGCCGATCCGCGCATGGTGCGCGAGCGTTTCGAGGCCGGCCGGCGCATCGTCGGCGACCGGCTCGATTGCGGCCATTTCCACGACACCCGCGGCCTGGGCCAGGCCAATGTGTTCGCGGCGCTGGAGACCGGCGTCACCCGGTTCGACGCCTGCCTGGGCGGCATCGGCGGTTGCCCGCACGCGCCGGGCGCCAGCGGCAACGTGGCGATGGAAGACGTGGTGTACCTGATGCGCAGCATGGGTATTGCCACCGGTATCGATTTCGATGCCGTGATGGCGCTGCGCGGCCAGCTGGCGTCCTGGCTGCAGGGCGAGACCTTGCACGGCAGCATCTGGAAGGCGGGATTGCCCAAGACCCTGTTGCAGGCGCCCGCCGAGGCGGCCGCGGCATGAGGGCGCCGGGCCGCTCCCAAGTGCGAATCCCGCAGCGCGTAGCGCGGAGGATAGTCCGATGAGCGCCGCCGGAACCGCAACCGGGGCCGGCGCCGCTCCCGCGCCGCACCAGCCGCTGACCGGCTTGCGCGTGGTCGAGTTCAGCCACATGGTGATGGGCCCGACCTGCGGCATGGTGCTGGCCGACATGGGCGCCGAGGTGATCAAGGTCGAGCCGATCGACGGCGACCGTACGCGCCACCTGCTGGGAGCCGGCGCGGGTTTCTTCCCGATGTTCAACCGCAACAAGAAAAGCATCGCGATCGACCTGCACACCGCCGAAGGGGCGGCGGCCGCGCGCCGGCTGGCGCTCAGCGCCGACGTGGTGGCCGAGAACTTCAAGCCCGGCACGATGCGCAAATACGGGCTGGACTACGCCAGCCTGTCGGCGGTCGACGAACGCATCATCTACGTCAGCCTCAAGGGTTTCCTGCCCGGGCCGTACGAAAACCGCACCGCGCTCGACGAGGTGGTGCAGATGATGGGCGGGCTGGCCTACATGACCGGCCCCCCGGGACAGCCGTTGCGTGCCGGTACGTCGGTTATCGACGTGCAGGGTGGCATGTTCGGTGCGCTGGGCATCATCGCCGCGCTCCACCAGCGGCACGCGACCGGCAAGGGC
>JBFIDI010000143.1:0-11598 GCA_041581405.1 Burkholderiaceae bacterium | reverse complement strand
GCTTCGTCGACGAAGTCCTGGAAACCGATGTGTTGATCATCGGCAGTGGCATCGCCGGCCTGTTTGCGGCAGTCAAGGCACATGATGCCGGGGCGAGGGTGATGATGGTCTCCAAGGGTCGATTGGGAAGTTCCGGCCTGACCCCTTTCGGCAAAGGCGTTTTCGCCTACGACAAGAACAAGGCGAAGATGACCCCCGAGGAGTTCCTGGCAAAGGTCGCCGACTCGGCGATCGGCACCAACAACCCGGTGTTCACCCGGCAACTGCTGGAGCATTCCGCAGACCGCGTGGCCGAGTTGACCGAATGGGGCTTCTTCGACTCTCCGCTGTGTCACCAGAGCTTCTCCAAACCCATGACCGCGCGCAACATCCCGCTGGTCGAACGCGTCATGGTCACCCACCTGCACAAGGAACAAGGCCGGGTTGTCGGTGCGTCCGGCTTCAGTCTGGACGAGAACAAGGTTCTGGTGTTCTCGGCCAGGACGGTCGTCCTTTGCACGGGTTCCGGTGGCTTCAAGCCCAGTGGCTTTCCGATGTGTGATCTCACGCACGACGGCACCATCATGGCGTACGACATCGGCGCGAAGATCACCGGCAAGGAATGGAACGATGGCCACCCGGCGTCGGCGCAGAACTCCGGATCCAGCTACGACAACTGGCATGGACAGGTTGAAGAAAAGCCCAAGACGAACTCCGCCGATATTCACCATGACCTGGGCATGGATCTCAACTACCAGGCCTATGTCGGTGGCGGACCGGTACAAATGGGGCCTGCTGCAGGACCCGGTGAAGAACCAAAAGCAGCCGCGACCGGAGGGCCCTATGTGCCTGAAGCGTTTCGTATACGCCAACCCCCGACGGAAGGACCGCCGCAAGAAACGGGTTGGCGGTCGATTTTTGCGCCTCGATCGGCTGACGCAGGCCCACCCGGCATGGGCGGCGAATCGGTGGGCGGCTCGACAGCCGGCATGGCCATTCACAAGTCCGAAGGCCTCGTTCCCATTGACGCAACGGGAATGACGACCATTGCCGGTTTGTGGGCTGCGGGGGATGCCCTGGGGTCTCACATGTCCGGCGGAATCTACACGCAGATCGGCAGTTCGATGGCCGGCTCCGCTGTCCAGGGAGCGATTGCCGGTGAAGCGGCAGCCCGTGCAAGCAAGGCTGTCGCCGCCATTGCGATTCCCGCGGACAAGCTGGTGCGAACCAGGGAGGAGATCCTCGCGCCTTTGAAGCGAGACAAGGGGTACAGCCCGGCATGGGTCACGCAGATCCTTCAGAGCGTCATGATTCCGAACTTCGTGCTGTACATCAAGAAGGAACGCATGATGAATGCCGCCCTGGCGTATGTCGAGGAACTGAAAGATCACCATGGCCCCATGTTGATCGCCTCCGATCGGCATCACCTTCGATTGGCACATGAAACCATGAACATGCTGATCACGGCGGAAATGAAGCTCAAGGCCTCGATGATGCGCACGGAAAGCCGATGCAGTCACTATCGACTGGACTACCCGGACATCGACGACGAGAACTGGCGAGCCTGGATCAACATCTACAAGGACGCAGACGGTGCGATGCGATTCGAGAAGCAGCCGTTCGGCGAATGGCCGGACGGCAGGGGTCCTCTGTAGAGGTGCCCAACGCCGCGTGCGAACCCTGAAAGCCCGACCGGGGGCGAAGGTTCGCGAGATCGCGTGGACTGGGGCACAAGCTGTCCTGGCGCATCGATGTCAATGTCCGCGGGACCTGCCGCAACCACCACCCGAGAGATCTGGCCAGGCGTCTGCAGGTCGAATGGCCGTCGCAGCGTGCATCGTCGCTTGTCGCCGCCCGTCGAAACGCCGGCGCCTGCTGCATCCTTCATGGCCGGCTTGTTGCCGGGTTGAGGACTTCGTTCAAGGGCGTCGGGGTCGAACCGTCGTGTTTCAGGCGACTCCGCATTTGTTGGCGAAGAGAGGCCATGTGCTCGGTAAGCGTACCGGACGAAAGTCGCGCGCCGAACGGGGCACGGTCGGCTGCTGCGCGGCAGGTCGTACCCAGCATGCGCTCCAGCATGACGTCGCCCAGATCGCTGCGGTAGTGGGCCGGCTCCCAGAACCAACGAAGAACCGTGCGGCGATCGCCCGGGGCAGGCGGGACTTCCGACGCATAGGCGTCCAGGGTGTTGAAATCCCATAGGGCTACCCCGCCATCCTCGGCCATGCTGGTCAGCAGTCGCTTCCATTGTTCGAACAGTTGCCACTGGCCGCTGCGCTCCAGGCCCTCGAGGTACTCGGCATGGTAAGGATTGATGAAGAGAACGAGTTCGATGTCTCTGCTCTTGCTCCAGTCGATCAGTCGACGCAAAGCCGTGAAACTGTCGCCGCCTGTGCCGTCGTCTGAGTGCAATTGAAACTCCTGGCTGAGCCGGTCCGCCAGTTCGCGATTCTTTTGTGCGAAGAGCACATGCTGCCCCTCGGCCCGAATGATGTCGAGATAGTCGTTCGCCGGATTGAACCCGCTCGCAGTGCGGGTCGATGCGTTGGGGTTTCGTTGCGCCGCGATGGTATGGACCGAATCGGCGAGGGTCGTCAGCGAGAACAGGGCGTTCAGATAGTCGCTCATGCGCTGCGTCCAGTAGTCCATGTCCCTGGGACGCAGTCCGGGAACAATCAGGCGCCGCTCATAGGCACTCTCGGTTGGCTGCCCGGCGTCCTGGTTTGTCGGCGTTGCATCCTTGGGCCGGATGAAGTCGAGAAAATCCACGCCGTGAAGGATTCGCGAGGCCGACGTGCCACTGGCGTGCATCGCAAGCAAGGTCTGCATGTCGAAGCCGGCTCCGGCGATGCCAGCATTGAATACCGGTCGATGGCTTGCGGGCCAGCAGCGGCTGTTGGTATCCAGGCCCAGTTCCGGACGTGAATTTCCGCCGATCACCGTGGTCGCGACGAAACGCTCCGCAAGGTAGGGTTTCACCACGCGCATGCGTTCGGCGGAAGCTGGTTTCAGCACGTTGACTCCGGCCCAGGCTCCGACGCCGAACAGTCGGTAAGGATCGATGAGGAAGTTGAATGTCGCGGCGATGGCCGCGGCGGCAAGTGCCACGACGATCAGCATCCGAACATATTGGGTATGTGCATTCATGCGACACAGGTCAGAACTGGAAATAGAGGAACTCGGATACACGCGTCATGGCGAGAACCGCTGTTGTCGTCACGACGCCGACCGAGACGGCCCAGCGCCAGTTGGGTTTCCATTTCAGCTTCGACAGTAGGCTCGGCATGGGCAGTTCGTCCGAGGGGCGGCAGACATGCGTATTCAGTGCCGGTTCGGTCGTTCGCATGATCTGCTGCGTGTTGGGGAAGAACAGCGCCACGGGCTGCAGCAATACGATCCAAAGCCAGGTCTGGACGAAATCCGCTCCGCCACCCAGGTAGGTGCTGATTCCCAAGGCTTCCAAGGGACCCCAATAGTCGCCCAGACGTACCGCAATGCCATTGGGCAATGCAACGCCGTGCATTCCGGCCATGCTCGCCAACATGGAAACGGCCGTGGCACCGTCCGCAGCGCGAAAAAAGACCCATCCGATGACCACAGCCAGGAAGGTCACGAGCCAGCCGAACGATCGGGTGAGCACATGGTTGTCGTCACGGCTGAAACCGGGGGCGACACGGCGCCACAGGTGGTTCACGGTCAGGTAGATCCCATGCAAACCACCCCAGATGACGAATGTCCATCCGGCACCGTGCCACAGGCCTCCCAGCAGCATCGTCAACAGCAGGTTGCGATAGCGATGCAGGCTGGAGCCGCGATTGCCACCGAGTGCAATGTACAGGTAGTCGCGCAGAAACTGCGACAGTGTCATGTGCCAGCGGCGCCAGAATTCGATGATGCTCGTCGCCCGATACGGCGAGTGGAAATTGAGCGGAAGCTTGATGCCGAAGATGCGGGCCCCGCCGATGGCCATGTCGGAATAGCCGGAGAAGTCGAAATAGAGTTGCAGCGTGTAGGCAAGGGCGCCACCCCATGCCGTGAAAAGGCTCAGGGTGTCGCCCCGCGCGGCGGATTCGAAGACTGGTGTTGCATATTGGGCAACTCCGTCGGCCAGCACGGTTTTCTTGAACAAGCCGATTGCGAAGATGGTCAGCCCGATCGACATGTTCGACGCATGAGGTTTCATGGCATCTGCGCGCATGAACTGGGAAAGCATGTCCTTGTGGTGGACGATGGGGCCGGCAATCAGTTGAGGGAAAAACGTCACGAAGAGCGCGTAATGCATGAAGCTGTACTCGCGCGTGATTCCCTTTCTGGCGTCGACGAGGTAGGCAATCTGCTGAAAGGTGAAGAACGATATGGCCAGCGGCAGGACGATGTGCTCCAGGTACAAGCTGGTTCCAGCCAGGTCGTTCACCGTGTTCACGGCGAAATTCGCATACTTGAAGTAGGCGATCAAACCCAGATTGAAGGTGACGCCAATGGCGAGCCAGATCCGGCCCGGGGATCCTTGCCGCCCCGGCAGCCGGCTCAATGTCCGTCCGAGTCCAAAGTTGACGAACATCGATCCGATGATCAACACCAGATAGACCGGGTTCCACCAGCCGTAGAAGAACAGGGAACTCATGACCAGCCACGCGATGGCCGGCTCCCGACCCCACCGGGCAACCAGGAAATAACCGGCAAGCGTCAGTGGCAGGAACGCGAACAGGAACTCGTATGAGCTGAAAAGCATGTGTCCTCTAGGTAACGGACAGTCGGGGGCGAGGATGCTCCGGGGCATCGGCGGGCGCTGGAAAGTGTAAGCGGCTGCCGTTGCCGCAGAGCCACGCAGTGGCGGGTGGGCTTCACCGAGGTCTGGACAAGGAGCAGATCCTGACGATCTGCAGCCAGCACCCGTGCACTGCCCGTTCGCAGTTGGGCCGCATGCGACCATCCGCCTGGCGGGTACCCCGGCCCCCGCCAGACCCTCCCTTCACGTCAGCCCCAGCAGCCGCCCCAGGCTGTTCGCCTCCGAGCTGTCCTGCAGTGCCAGGTTCTGCTCCAGTTCGCGCAGGTGCGCATCCATCAGCGCGACGGCGGCGGCCGCATCGCCGCGGGCAATACATTCGACGATGCGTTCGTGTTCGTCGTGTTCGCAGGCGGCATTGCCGGGCGGTTCGTGCAGCGCCACGATGAGCGAACATCGCGACACGGTTTCGACCAGGTAACGCTGCAGGATCGGATTGCGCGCCAGTTCGGCCAGCCGCAGGTGAAAGGTGCTGGCCAGGCGGGCCCAGGCCGGTTGGTCGAACCGGTTGACGGCCTGATGTTCCTGCTGCAACTGTTGTCGCAAGGCCTCGAGGTCTGCGGCGGTGGCGCGTTCGATGACGAGCGTGACGATGGCGGCCTCGAGCGCGCGGCGGGTCTCGAAGATCTGCTGCGTCTCCAGCGGCGTCGGCACCGCGACGATGGCGCCGCGGTTGGGCCGCAGCTGCACGATGTGGTCGTGCGCCAGCCGCTGCAACACCTTGCGCACCACCGAGCGGCCGACGTCGAAGAGTTCGCACAAGGTCGCCTCGGGCAGCTTGGTCCCCGGCGTCAGGCGCTGGCTCATCACGCTGTCGAAGATGCTGCGGTACATGCGCGATTCGACGTCTTCGCCGTCGCCGGCGGTGACCAGCGCACCTGCGGGCCGGGGCGCCGGTTCGGCGGGTCGCGGGGACAATCGGGCTTGGTGGTCGGGCATCGGCTCGGCAGCGGACGGCAAGGATGCAGAGTCTGCCACAGCGCGCAACCGCGGCGGTCGAACCGCCGGCGCTTGCGTGTCGTCAGCGCCCGGCACCCGCGACCTCGATCGCCAGGCGGATCAGCGCCAGGTCGCTGCCGGCCGGGCCGAGCAGCGATATGCCGAGCGGCGTGCCGTCGGCGGCGGCCATCGGCAGGCTGATCTGCGGCAGGCCGGCCAGGCCGGCGATGCAGGTGATGGCCATGGTGCGCAGGCGTACCGCGTCGACCTGTGCCGGGTCGGCATCACGCAAGGGTGCCAGGCTGGCGGCCGAGGGGAGCACCGCGACACCGTCGTCGCCCAGCAGCGCGTGCACCTGCGCACGGATGCGTGCGTGATCGGTGCGGGCCGCGGCGGCCGCGGCATCGCTCACCCGGCTGGCCGCGGACCAGCGCGCAGCGACGGCCGGCCCGAACACCGGCCGCCGCGAATCGATCCATGCGCCGTGGGTCGCCCAGCCTTCGTGTGCGCCGACGGTCGCGTAGGTCTGGCGCCAGTCGGCCAGGGTTTCGCCCGGCGCCACCGTCACGTGCGTCGGTTCGACACCGACCCGGGCCGCCAGTGCGGACAGCACCTGCCGCAGTGGCGCGGCGAAGGCGGCATCGGCGAGTGCCGCCGCGTCATCCAGGAACAATACGCGCCCGGGCACGAAGCGGCTGTCGGGCAGCAGCTCCGCGGCCACGCGTTCGAACACCGCGGCCTCGCTCGCCAGCCAGGTTACGGTATCGAAGCCGGCATGCAAGGGCACCATGCCGTCGCACGACACCAATCCGTGGCTGCTGCGCAGGCCCCAGAGTCCGCAATAACTGGCCGGCACGCGGGTCGAGCCGCCCGTGTCGGTGCCCAGCGCAAAGTCGACCCGTCGCGCCGCCACGGCGGCGGCCGAGCCGCTGGAGGAGCCGCCGGTCACGCGGTCGGGCGCGCGCATGTTCAACGGCGTGCCGTAGTGGTGGTTGTCGCCGTGCAGGCTGTAGGCCAGTTCGTCGGTCAGTACCTTGCCCATCAGCGTCGCGCCGGCGTCCAGCAGCTGCGCGACCACCGGACTATGTCGTTCGGGCGGCGCATGGCTGGCCAGCCAGTCCGGGTTGCCGGCGCCGGTCGGGTGGCCGGCGACGTCGAACAGATCCTTGACCGCAAAGCGCAGCCCGTCGAGCGGCCCGCCGCGCCGGCCCTCGATCATGAAACGGCCGTGCGGTACCCAGGCGCCGATGTCGTCGACGATGTCCCAATGTTCATCATTCATGTGAAGTCTCCTGGCGCGGCCTTGGCCAGCGCATCGACGTGGTCGGCAATCGCGCCGGGGGTGGTGAACCAGACGCCGCCGCGGTCGCGTTGCGCGGCGATGTGGGCGAGCGCCCGGCGCAGGTGGCGCAGCCGGTACGGCTGGCCCATCAGGTACGGATGCAGCGCGATTCCCATGACCAGCGGCTGATGACGTGACTGATCCAGCATCTCGTCGAACTGGTCGACGATCATCTGCGCGAAGTCCTTCGCGTCCATCTGGCGCGCGACGATCATCGGAATGTCGTTCAACTCCTGCGGATACGGAACGGCCCACAGTCCATGCCCGTTCCTGGTGCGCATGTGCACCACCTGGTCGTCGTGGCACCAGTTCAGGGTGTACCGGTAGCCGGTTTCGGCCAGCAGATCGGGCGTCGACAGGCTCTCGGATATCCATGGCGAAAGCCAGCCCGTCGGCGTGTTGCCGCTGCGCTCGACCATGCGGTCGCGACACAGCGCGAGCAGTTCACGTTCGCCGGCTTCGTCGAGTTCGCCCTGGCGCTCGGCGTTGCTGTGGCCATGGCCGACCAGTTCGTCGCCGCGCGCTACGCAGGCCGCCACCAGCTCGGGGCAATGGTCGTACAGCGCGGTGTTGATCAGTGCGGCAGCGGGCAGCGCGAGTTGTTCGAACAGCTCCAGGCAGCGCCAGGCGCCGACCCGGTTGCCGTATTCGCGCCAGCTGTAGTTCAACACGTCGGGTTGCGGCGAGGCCGGACCGATCGCCGCCCCCAGGCCCTCGCCGAACGCGAAGTGTTCGATGTTGAATCCCAGGTACACGGCCAGGCCCGCGCCGCCGGGCCAGCGGTAGTGCGGTCGCCGCGTGATCGGGCGGTAGGCGAAACGCCCGTGATCGGGCAACGCACCGAGATACCGGGCGCCCATCGTCGCGGCCGTCATGCGTCGACGACGCCGGAGCGCAGCAGCAGCCATTCGGCGCTGTCGTTCCAGACGTCCATGTGCGTGATCAGGCCATGGCTGACCACGTAACGGTCGACGTAGCGATTGCCCTCGAAGGCACTGCCGTCAGGCCACTCGCCATACAGGGTGCCCAGGCTGTAGACCACGCTGCGTTCGTCCGTGCCGCCGGCCACGGTCTCGGTGTCGTCGATCTTCTTCTTCACCCAGCGGTAACGCCCGGCATTGAAGGCCGCGCACTGGGCCGGATCGCTCATCGCGCGCCCGCCGGTGAAGCGGATCTGCAATCCCGGCGCGACGAAGCGGCGGGCCGCTGCCGGGTCGGGAATCATCAGCAGGCGCAGGTATTCGTCGACCACCTGGGCCGGCGTCGGGTGGGGGGTCGTCGGGGTATCGGACATCGTGCTCTCCAGATCGAAACAGTGGCACAGGCGCCATCGGGCGCCGGCTCACCCGAATCCTGTTTGCAAGAGTCGTGCCTTCTTGTAGACAAAATTTGTCCAATCGTGTGCACATGAAGATTCGTTGTTTGTAGACATGGCACGCCGCTTGCATGGCGAGAGCGCATCCGAGGGGTCCGCCCCACATTTGTTCATCCCACCAAAGGATCACCATGCGCAACACTCACTTCAGCCATTCCCTGCAACGCGGCCGCCGCACCGTGCTCGCCGCTGCCATCGCACTGGCCGGCAGCGGCTGGTGCGCCGTCGCGAGCGCGGCCGACCCGGTCAAGGTCGGCCTCGTCACCGCGTTGTCCGGCCAAAGCGCGCTGGCCGGCGAGGCCATCACACGCGGCCTTCAGCTGGCGATCGACGAGGTCAACGCCGCCGGCGGCGTGCTCGGCGGGCGCAAGCTCGAGCTGGTGCGCCGCGACGACGAGGCCAATCCCGCCAAGGGCGTGGTCGCGGCGCGGGAACTGATCTACCGCGAGAAGGTCGCGGTGGTCTTCGGCGGCCTGGATACGCCGGTGTCGATGGCCATCGTGCCGCTGATCAACCAGGAAAAAATGCCGTTTGTCGGTCCCTGGGCGGCGGGCACCGCGATCACCAAGAACGGCGCCAATCCGAACTTCGCGTTCCGGGTGTCGGCGGTCGACGAAATCGTCGATGTCGGCATGCTCAACTACGCGCAGAAGAACTTCAAGTCGGCCAAGCCGGGGCTGATGCTGATCAACAACCCCTGGGGCCAGTCGAACGAGGCCGGGCTCAACGCGGCGATGAAGGCCAAGGGCGTCAGCGCGGCCGGCACCGAGAAGTTCGAGGCCAACGACCTGGACATGGTGCCGCAACTGTCGCGATTGAAGGCGGCCGGCGCAGACAGCATCTTTCTGGTCGGCAACGTCGGCCCGTCCGCGCAGGTCGTGAAGTCGCTCGACCGCATGGGCTGGAAGGTTCCGATCGTCTCGCACTGGGGTCCGGCCGGCGGACGCTTCACCGAACTGGCCGGCCCGAACGGCAAGGACGTGCATTTCGTGCAGACCTACAGCTTCTTCGGCAAGCAGGGACCGGTCGGCGAGAAGGTGATCAAGGCCATGATGGCCAAGTACCCGAACGTCAAGGGGCCTGGCGACATCACGCCCGCCGTCGGCGTGGCCAATGCCTACGATGCGATGCACCTGACGGCGCTGGCCATCCAGGCCGCCGGTTCGACCGACGGCGATGCCATCCGCCAGGGCTTCTACAAGATCGATCGTTACGAGGGCCTGATCAAGACCTACGTCAAGCCCTTCTCGCCGGGCGTGCACGACGCGGTGACGGCGGACGACTACGTCTGGGCCCAGTTCATCGACAACCGCATCGTGCCGGTATCCGCCGGCAGCAACTGACGCGACACGGCGCAAGCGGATGCTTCTTCTGTCGTCACTCATCAGCGGTATCGGCCTGGGGAGCATGTACGGGCTGATGGCCCTGGGCTTCTACGTCACCTATGCGGTGTCGGGCACGGTCAACTTCGCGCAGGGCAGTTCGATGATGCTCGGCGCGGTGCTGACCTACGCCTTCGCCCAGACGCTGGGCTGGCCGGTGCCGCTGGCCATCATGCTCGCGCTGGTGTTGTGCGCGCTGTACGGGCTGGTCGTCGAGGTGCTGGCGGTGCGGCCTTTCGTCAAGCATGGCTCCGACGCCTGGCTGATCGCGACGGTGGCGCTGGGCATCGTGCTGGACAACCTGGTGATGTTCACGTTCGGCAAGGAGCCGCGCAACCTGCCGTCGCCACTCGCACAGGTGCCGCTGACCGTCGGTGACACCCATCTCGGCGTCTATCCGCTGCAGCTGCTGATCCCGGTCGTCGGCCTGGCGCTGGCGGCCCTGCTGCACCTGCTGAGCCGGCGCACGCGCTGGGGCACGGCCATGCTGGCGGTGGTGCAGAACCGTACCGCCGCGCGCCTGATGGGTATTCCGATCCGGCGCGCCGTGGCACTGGCCTTCGCGCTGTCGACCTTGTTCGCCGGCATCGCCGGGGTGTTGATCGCGCCGCTGTTCAACGTGCAGGCCGACATGGGCACGCTGTTCGGGCTCAAGGCCTTCGCCGTGGCCATCCTCGGCGGCATCGGCAGCGCCTGGGGCGTGATGATCGCCGGGCTGCTGTTCGGCGTGGTGGAGGCGCTGATCACCGCCACGCTCGGCTCCGGCTATACCCAGATCCTGAGTTTCACGTTGGTCATTGCCGCGCTGGCGTGGCGGCCCAACGGTCTGTTCGGCCGCGCCGAGGTGAAGAAGGTATGACCGCGACCACTGCGACCCTGGCTGCACAAGGTGCGGCCCCCGCCACGCCGCACGCAGCCGTGCTCCCACGCACCGGCGGCAGGCTGCAGATCGCCGCCGTGCTGGCCTTGCTCGCCGTCGGTTGCGCGATGGCCTTCGTCGTCAACGGCTACTGGGTCTTCGTGCTGGCCAACGTCGCGCTGCTGGCCATCGTCGGCATCGGCCTGAACGTGCTGATCGGGCTGACCGGGCAGATGTCGTTCGGCCATGTCGGCTTCTACGCCATCGGCGCCTATACGGTGGCCATGCTGACGACCGGGTTCGGCATGAGTTTCTGGCTGGCCTGGCCGATCGCCGCGCTGCTCGGTGGCGCCAGCGGTGCCTTGCTGGCCGTGCCGGCCTTGCGCGTCAAGGGCCCGTACCTGGCCATGATCACCATCGCGTTCGCCTTCATCGTCGAACAAGGCATCGTCGAGGCCAGTGGCCTGACCGGCGGGCAGAACGGCATCATGGGCATCGGCGCCCCGGCGCTGGGCTCGCTGGTCCAGGGCGAGCGTGCGGTGACCGTGATCGCGATCCTGACCGCCGGCCTGGTCCTGCTGGGCTACACCTGGTTGTCGCGCGGGACCTGGGGCGCGGCCATGCGTGCGGTGCGCGACACCGAAACGGCGGCCGAGTCGATCGGCCTGAACCCGCTGGCGCTCAAGACCATGGCGTTTGCGTTGTCGGCGCTGTGTGCGTCGGTGGCCGGCGCGCTTTTTGCGCCGTTGTCGGGTTTCGTCACGCCGCACACCTTCGGCTTCTCGCAGTCGATCCTGTTCGTGCTGGTGGTCATGCTCGGCGGGGCCGGCTCGATCGCCGGCCCGCTGCTCGGCGCGCTCATCGTCGGTCTGTTGCCCGAACTGCTGTCGGGCCTGGAGGAGTACCGGCTGCTGTTTTTCGGCGGCATGCTGCTGG
>JBFIDI010000142.1:0-11652 GCA_041581405.1 Burkholderiaceae bacterium | reverse complement strand
GGGCCTGCTGATCCTGGTCCCCGTGTTGACGCTGCTGCAGGACCCGCTCGGCTGGGGCAACAGCATCGATCGCATGTTCAGCCCGCTGGTGGGCTTGTCGCACCCCGAAGGATTCGGGCGCATGTCGCAGGCGTCGGCATTGGGATTTGCGCTCGTCGGCCTGGCGATACTGCTGCTCGAAGGCGATTCGCGCTGCGTCTGGGCGGCGCAGTCGCTCGCGTCTTCGGTGTTCCTGCTGGCGCTGCTGTCGCTGCTGACCTACGTGTCCGATACCCGCAGCGACGTCGCGCGGCCGTTCTCCTCGATGGCCGTCCATACGGCCTGTGCGTTTGTCGTGTTGTCCGTGGCGCTGGTCGCGGTTCGATGCCAGCAAGGCTGGGTTCGCGAGTTTTTCCGGGACACGCCCACCGCGCGCATCGGGCGGCGCTACCTGGCCAGCACGGTGCTGGTGCTGCCGCTGATGGCGCAACTGACCATCATCGGCGAGCGCAACCTGGGCTGGTACGGCCCGCACTTCGGCATCGTGATCCTGACGGCGGCCAGCATCGCGGTGCTGGCCTCGCTGAACTGGACGGCGGTGCGTCTGGGCAACGAAGCCGATCGCAAGCTCAGCAACCTGCGACGCGTCAACGCGACGCTCAGCGGCATCAATACGCTGATCGTGCGGGTTCAGGACAAGGAGAGCCTCTTCAGCGAGGCCTGCCAGATCGCGGGCGAGGCCGGCGCCTTCCCCTGGGTCTGGATTGCAAGCATCGACACCGAACGCCGGCAGGCAGACCTGCAGGCCTGGGCCGGAAGCCGGGACACGCTGGTCAAGGGCCTGGGGCCACGGCTGGATTTCGGCGCTGCGGCCGAAGGCAGCGGAGGCATGCTCGCGCAGGTGGTCCGGACCCGTGCCCCCGTGATCGTCAACGACTTGTATTCCGGCCTGGCCGCCGGCAAGCCGGAGCAGGCCCGGGTGCGCGAACTGCTCGATGCCGGCATTCGTTCGCTGGTCGCGTTGCCGCTGATCGTCGGCGACGAGGTCGTCGGCGTCTTCGTGCTGCACGCCGAATTGCGCGAGTTCTTCAACCGTTCGGAGATGCGCCTGCTCGAGGAGCTGGCCGGCGACGTGTCGTTCGCGATTCGCCATCTCGAAAAGGAAGCCAGCCTCAACTACCTAGCCTACTACGATCCGCTGACCTCGTTGCCCAACCGGACGTTGTTCATGGAACGGCTGGGCCGGCAACTGCGCTCGGCGGCCAAGGAGCAGGGGCAGGTGGCGCTGGTGCTGGGCAACCTGCAACGGTTTCGCATGGTCAACGAGACCTTCGGGCGCCACGTGGGTGACGAATTGCTGCGCCAGCTGGCGCAACGCCTGCTCCAGTCCTCCGCGTATCCGGACAACCTCTCGCGCATCAACTCCGACAGCTTCGCCTGCTTCATGCCGGGGGACGACCTGCCCCTGCTGGGGCACCAGGTTCAGTCCATGTTCCACCGTGCGCTGGAGCAACCGTTCCAGTTCGGCGAGCAGCCGGTGACGGTGGAGTTCACCGTGGCGGTGGCCGTGTTCCCCGCCGACGGCAACGACGGCGAGACCCTGATGGCCAATGCGGAGACGGCCTTGCGCAAGGCCAAGGCGGCGCGTTCGCCGCTGATGTATTACGAGGCGGCCATGAATGCACGCGTGGCCGAAACCCTCGAGCTCGAACACCGCTTGCGTCGGGCGGTCGACCATGGCGAACTCGAGCTGCATTACCAGCCCAAGGTGGATTTTTCCGAGCGGCGCATCCAAGGTGTCGAGGCCTTGATGCGCTGGCGCGATCCCGAGCGTGGCCTGGTTCCTCCGGGGCAGTTCATCCCGCTGATGGAGGAGATCGGGCTGATCCGCCAGGCGGGCGCCTGGGCCTTGCGCCAGGCCGTTGCCGACATGGAGCGTTGGCGTGCGATGGGCTTGCAGGTGCCGCGATGCGCAGTCAACGTGTCGGCGATCCAGCTGCGCAACAAGGATTTCGTCAAGACCGTGGTGGACGCCGTCGCCGCGGCCGGCGACCGCGACGTGATGCTCGACATCGAGCTGACCGAAACCCTGTTGATGCAGGACGTGAGCCAGACCCGCACCTTGTTGCAGACCCTGCGCGGTGTCGGCGTCAACGTGGCCGTGGACGACTTCGGGACCGGATATTCCTCGCTGGCCTACCTGGCGCGGTTGCCGATCAACGCGCTGAAGATCGACCGCGCGTTCATCATGGAGATGGAGCAGCACGTGCAGGGCGTCACCATCGTGGCGGCGATCATTTCGCTGGCGCATTCGCTCAACCTCGAGGTGATCGCCGAAGGCGTCGAGACCGAGGTGCAGGCGGCGATCCTGCAAGGCCTGCAGTGCAACCTGATGCAGGGTTATCTGTTCAGCAAGCCGGTGCCGTTCGACGAACTGGCGGCCATGCTGCCGAAGGTGGTCGCCAGTCCGGCGCCCGGGCACCCATCGGCGTGATCCCGGTCGGTCCGTCGCGCGAGCCGGCGACTCAGCGCTGCGGCATGTCCTTGGCGGAATATCCCATGTGCACCATGGCCTCCTGCGGTATCGCCGGCATCGTGTCGTTCCATGCCTCCCATTGCGCACGCATGGCCTGCAGGCGCTCCGGTTCGCGTTTGCCCTTGTTGGCCCGTTCGCGCGCGTCACCGGGGATATTGAACAGGTAGTCGTTGTCGTCAACACGCAGGTATTTCCAGTCACCGTCGCGCAGTGCGCGCTGGCCCCGGTGGTTCATGCGCCAGTGCATGGGACGCGGGAAGCGGTGCGACGGGTCGCGCAGCACCGGCGCCAGCGAGATGCCGTCGAGCGGAAAGTCCGGGTGCGCCGCGACACCGGCGACATCGAGCATCGTGGCCGACCAGTCCATCGTCATGCAATGCTGGGCACTGACGCCGCCGGCCGCGATGGCGGCCGGCCAGTGCGCGATCCAGGGCACGCGGATGCCGCCTTCGGTCAGGTCCATCTTGCCGCCGACCAGCGGCCAGTTGTCGGAGAACCGTTCGCCGCCGTTGTCGCTGGTGAACACGATCAACGTGTCGTCGAGCAGGCCGTGCCGGCGCAGCGACGCGACCATTTGGCCGATGCCTTCGTCCATGTGGTGGATCATGCGCCGGTAGGTGTCGATGTTGCCGCCGTCGAGATGGAACAGGTTGTTGCTGATCTGCGCCGGGGTGTCGGCGTCGTCGCGCGTCTCCCACGGCCAGTGGGGCGCGGTGTGGTGCACGCTCATGAAGAACGGCGTTCCCGCCTTGGCACCATCGGCCATGCGATCGATGAAGTCGATGGCGTGGCGGGTGATCAGGTCCGTCATGTAGCCGTCTTCCACGTGTTCCTGCTCGCCCAGGAACAGGTCGTGCGCGCCGGTGGAGTTGCGGTGGGTGAAATAGTCGGCGCCGCCGGCCATCAGGCCGAAATATTCGTCGTAGCCCGACTTCAGCGGGCCGAAATGGGGCAGGAAGCCGAGATGCCATTTGCCCATCAGCGCCGTGCGGTAGCCGCTGTCCTTGAGCAGCGAGGGCAGCGTGGGATGCGCGGGCGGCAGGCCCAGCTGCGGGTTGCCGACGTTGCGGCTGCTGATCGGTTCCTCGGCCGCACCGCGCAGCCGGTACTGGTATCGCGCGGTCATCAGCGCGAAACGGGTCGGCGAACACACGGGCGAGTTCGCGTAACCCTCGGTGAAACGCAGGCCGCCGGCGGCCAGCGCGTCGAGTTCGGGCGACACCGCGCCAAACGACGCTTCGCGGCCGCCGTAACAACCCAGGTCGGCGTAGCCGAGATCGTCGGCGACGATGAAGATGATGTTGGGGCGTCGTGCGGTGGTCGTGCTCATGGTCGTAATGGTACTGATGGTGTCGTGTGATGACGGCCATAGCGCTCAGCGCGTTCCGTCACCCGTGCCGGCGCGACCCGCGGTGCAGCACCCATGGCACTGCGCGGACCGCGCCGTTGGCTAGCCATGCCCGCGGCGTCAGTCCAGGCTGACGCCGGTGGCCTTGATCGGCTTTTCCCAGCGTGCCAGGTCGGTGCGCTGGACCGCCGCGAGTTCGGCCGAGGTCGAGCCGACCGGCTCGTAACCGAGCGACAGCAGACGCTGCTGCACCGCAGGCTTGCGCACGGCGGCCGCGACGGCCTTTTCCAGCCGGGCGACCGTGTCGGCCGACAGGCCGGCCGGCCCGTACATCGCGAACCAGGCCGTGGCGACCATGTCGATGCCCGACTCCTTGAGTGTCGGCACCTTCGGGACCTGCGGGTCGCGCTTGTTGCCAGTGACGGCGATGATGCGCACCTTGCCGCTGTGGTGCAGCTCCGCGGTCTCCGACACGACGTCGAACTTGTAGCCGATGTGTCCGCCCAGCAGCGCCGTATTGGCCGGGGCGCCGCCCTGGAACGGGATATGGACGAGCTCGGTGCCGGCGCTTTGCGACAGCAACACCCCCAGGAAGTGCGGCAAGGTGCCGGTGCCCGGAGAGCCGTAGGTCGCGTTTTTTGCGTCCGACTTGGCCAGCGAAATCATCTCCTTGACCGTGGTGGCCTTGGTGGCCGGGCCCGCGACGATGCCGAACTGGAAGCCGGCGATCTCGGAGATCGGCGTGAAGTCCTTCACCGCGTCGTAGTCCAGCTTCTTGTAGACATGCGGATACAGCACCATCGGGCCGCTGGGCAGGATGATGACGGTCTCGCCGTCCGGCTTGGCGTTCTTGACCGCGCCCAATGCGATCCGCCCGCCGGCGCCGGGCTTGTTCTCGACGATGATGGTGCTGAAGTCGTCGCGCATCGCGTCGCCGATCAGGCGCGCGATCACGTCGGCCGAGCCGCCGGGCGGGAAACCGACGAGGATCTTGAGCGGGGGCTTGGCCTGGGCCTGGACCGCCGGTGCCACCAGGCAGGCTGCCGCCAGCAGGGCCAGGGGGGCGAGCAGTCGTGAACGTGTCATCATGGATGTGTCTCCTGGGATCGGGTTGGGTGAACTACGCACTGTAGGACCGGACCCGATAATTGTTCAAATCAATCGTAATGCGTGTTTACCCTGATGACAAAACCCAGTCCGACTCCGACCGCGCGCCTGGTCGTGTCACGGTCCATCGACGACCTGCTGCTGCTGCGCATCAGCCGGCTGCTGGGAACGGCCGGGGGCATGGTCACGCGGCTGTGCGAAGGACGCTTCGGGATCACCCGGCGCGAATGGCGGGTGCTGGCGGAACTGGTGAAGCAGCCCGGCGTGTTGCCCTCGCAACTGGCCGAGCAGATGCAACTGGACCGGGCGCGCACGTCGCGGGCGATCACGTCGATGGTGCACAAGGGCCTGGTGGCGCGCGAGCCCAGGCCCGGCAACCGGCGCGAGATCGTGCTGAGCGTCACCGCCAGGGGCCGCGAGGTCCATGATGCGATGGTGCCGCTGGCGGTGGACATCAATCGGCGACTGATCGCCGCCCTGGCGCCCGAGGACGCGCAACGGCTCGACGTGTCCCTGGACTTGTTGCAGGCCTGTGCCGATGGGCTGGTGGCGCAGGCGGAACTGCCCAAGGCCGACCGGCGGCGGGGGGCGAACGCAACGCCGCCATGACGGCATGCCGCGGCCCGGTCAGCGCAGCAGCGTGGCACCGTTCATCAGCTGCGCCAGCCGTTCCTGCGCCGCCGGCGCCAGTGGCCAGGCCGACGGCGGCCGGGTGGCACCGCAGTCGGGGCCCAGGATCCGCAGCGCGGCCTTGACCACCGTGACGTTGGTGCCGTTGTTCTCCATCGCGCGCAGGTCCTCGAACGGCCGCATCGCGGCGATCAACACGCGGGCGCCGGCATGGTCACCGGCTTCCAGTGCGCGGTGGATGGCCATGGCGTGTGCCGGGAACACGTTGATCAGGCCCGACGTGAAGCCGCGCGCGCCCACGGCATAAAACGGTGGCGCCCAGGTTTCGGCGAGACCGCCGACCCAGGCGATGTCGCGCCCGGCCGTGCGCTCGATGGCCTGGGCCAGCACCATCGGCGTGGGTGATGCCCACTTCACGCCGATGACCGGCTCGAGGGCGCAGAGCTCCTCGATCGCGGCCAGGCCGATGTTGTCGTTGCGCAGGTAGAGCACCAGCGGCAATCCCGCGGCCGCGCCGGCCACCCGTTTGACGTATTCGATCACGCCGCGCGGTGACACGAAGGGATCGGGCGGTTGATGGACCATGATGGCCGCGGCACCGGCCGCCTGCGAGACCCGGGCCAGGGCGCAGGCCTCGTGCACGCTGCGGCCCACGCCGGCGAGCAGCGGCACGCGGCCGGCGATCTGTTCGGCCGCGACCTGCACCATGCGCTCGGCCTCGGTCGCCGTCAGGCCGTAGTACTCGCTGGTATTGCCGTTGGCCACCAGCACGTGCACGCCGGCGCCGATGGCGCGGTCGACGATCGGCTGCAAGGCCGCGGGCTTGAGCTGGTCACGGTCGTCGAACGGCGTGACCAGGATGCCGGAGATACCATCGAGGGCGCGGCGTAGCGACATGGGGACTCCTGCGGGTTGTGGTGGGAGGGCGGTGACAGCGCAAGGGTACCGCGTCGCAGGCTCGCCCGGCAAATCGCCGTCCGCGCAGCGCCGCCGGGCCGTGCGTGGTGCCATGCGGGCGCAAGGTCGGTCGGCGCCGGCAGCCGGTCAGACCCGCCGGCCGTCCTTGTCGACGACGGGCGCGCCGTCTTCCTTCGAGAACGCGCCGCGTTGCGGCGACGGCAGCAGGTCGAGCACGGTCTCCGACGGCCGGCACAGCCGCGTGCCGAGGGGCGTCTCGACGATGGGGCGGTTGATCAGGATCGGGTGCTCCATCATCGCGTCGATCAACTGCGCGTCGGTCCATTCGCCGCTGCCCAGGCCGAGTTCGTCGTAGGGTGTTCCTTTCTGGCGCAGCAGTTCGCGCGGTCCGATGCCCATCTGCGCGAGCAGCGTGCACAGGCGTTCGCGTGTCGGCGGGTGCTTCAGGTATTCGATGACGCGCGGCTCGGCGCCGCTGTTGCGGATCAGGGCCAGGGTGTTGCGGGAGGTGCCGCAGGCGGGGTTGTGGTAGATCGTGATTTCAGCCATGGCGTATTGTCATCGCTTCGTTGCGACGGCGACGGTTCGGCGCGGCGATCGTCCCGCACCGGCATCGGTCGAACCCGCCGCGCCGTCAGCCGCGCTGCGCGATCCACCACACGGCCGTGCGCATGCCCGCCACCGTCAGCAGCAAGGAGCCGAACAGGTGCACGGCCGCCGTGCCGCAGGCCAGCAGGTAACGCTGTTGCCCCAGCATGCCCACGACCTCGGCCGAGAAGCTGGAGAACGTCGTCAATGCGCCCAGGAAACCGGTCACCAGGGCCAGGCGCCAGACCGGGTCCAGATGGGGTGCGGCCTGGAACACCGCGATCACCAGCCCGACCAGGTAACCCCCGAGCAGGTTGGCCGCCAGCGTACCCCAGGGAATCAGGGCACCGGGGCTGAGCCACAGGCCCAGGCCCCAGCGCAACAAGGCGCCGAGGCTGGCGCCGATACAGATCGCGACGACGGACAACATCGGGTGATGGTACTCACTGCCCCATCTGCTGCGGCAGCCAGGAGACGATGCCGGGGAAGACATAGATCAGGGTCACGGCCAGGCACATCAGCAGGAACATCGGCATCGTGACCTTGGCGATCCACGGCAGCTGCCGGCCGGTCATGCCTTGCAGCACGAACAGGTTGAAACCCACCGGCGGGGTGATCTGCGCCATCTCGACGACGATCACGACGAAGACGCCGAACCAGATCGGGTCGATGCCGGCGGCGTTGACGGTGGGCATCAGCACGCCCATGGTCAGTACCACCATCGAGATGCCGTCGAGAAAACAGCCGAGCAGGATGAAGAACAGCGCCAGGGCGGCGATCAGCTGCGCCTGGCTCAGGCCCAGCGAGCCGATCCATTCGGCCAGGTGGCGCGGCAGCCCCACGTAACCCATGGCCAGCGTCAGGAAGGCGGCGCCGGCCAGGATCAGCGCGATCATGCAATACAGCCGGGTTGCGCCCATCAGCGCCTGGCGGAACGTGGACCAGCTCAGCGAGCCCTGCAGCGCCGAGATCAGCAGCGCGCCGACGACGCCGATGGCCGCAGCCTCGGTGGCGGTGGCGATGCCGGCGTAGATGGAGCCAAGCACCGACAGGATCAGGATCACCACCGGTATCAGGCTGCGCGACGCCGAGATCTTCTCGCGCAGCGTGTAGCTGCGTTCGGCCGCGGGCACCTGCTGCGGATGGCGCAGCGCCCAGAACATGATGTAGCCGGAAAACAGCGCCGCCAGCAACATGCCGGGAAACACGCCGGCGATGAACAGCTTGGAGATCGACACCTCGGCCGCGACGCCGTAGACGATCATGATGATGGACGGCGGTATCAGCAGGCCCAGCGTCGACGAACCGGACAAGGTGCCGATCACCATGTGGTCCGGATAACCGCGCCGGCTCAGTTCGGGCAGCGTCATCTTGCCGATGGTCGCGCAGGTGGCCGCGCTCGAGCCGGAGACCGCCGCGAAGATGGTGCAGCCGATGACATTGGTGTGCAGCAGCCGGCCGGGCAGGCCCTGGACCCACGGCGACAGGCCCTTGAACATGTCGGCGCTCAGCCGGGTCCGGAACAGGATCTCCCCCATCCAGACGAACAGGGGCAGGGCGGTCAGCGTCCAGCTCGACGACGAGCCCCAGACGGTGACCGCCATGGCGTCGCCGGCGGGCCGGCTGGAGAACAGCGTCACGGCCAGCCAGGCCACGCCGGTCAGCGTGAGACCGACCCAGACGCCGCTGCCCAGGATCAGCAGCAGCGAGACCAGCAGCAGGGCGGTGATGGCGAAATCGTTCATGCGGGTGTTCCTGGCGTCATTCGTGCAGCCGGGGTTCCTGTTCGCCCGCAACCGTGCGCAGCCCGCGTGCCTCGAGCACCAGCTCGTCGACGAAGGCGATCGCCAGCACCACGGTGCCCAGCGCCATCGCGATCTGCGGAATCCACAGCGGCGTCGCGTCGTTGGCGGTGGACACGTCGTTGAACAGATGCGACTGCCAGGCCAGCTTGCAGCTGTAGTACGCGAACATGCAGGCCACCGCGGTGGCGAAGGCCAGGGCCCACAACTCCATCCGGTGTTTCCAGCGGCCGGACAAGGCACCGAGCACCAGGGTCACGCGGATATGGTCGCCGTGCTTGAGCGTATGGGCCAGTGCCAGGAAGCCGCTGGCGGCCATCAGGTAACCGGCGTAGGCGTCGGTGCCGGGAACATAGAGGTTGATCTGGCGGCCGAAGATGGACAACAGCACCATCAGCAACACACCGATCAAAAAAAGCGCCGCCAGTGCGGCGGCGCTGTTGTAGATGGCGTCGAGCAGCCTGCGCATCGGTTCGGCAGGCCCTCAGGGCTTCCTGAACGCGTCGACCAGCGCCTTGCCCTCGTCGCCGGCCTTGGCCAGCCACTCGGCCAGCATGGTCTCGCCGACCTTCTTCAGGTCGGCCTTGAGCGCGGCGGACGGTTGCAGGATCTCCATGCCGCCGGCCTTGAGCTTGGCCAGCGAATCGGTGTTGGTCTTCTTGCTGGCCGCCCAGCCGCGCACCTCGGCGTCGGCGGCGGCCTTGAGCAGTGCATCCTGCGTCGGCTTGTCGAGCGCGTCGAAGGCCTTCTTGTTGACGATGACGGCGTCCTTCGGCAGCCAGGCCTGGGTGTCGTACCAGTACTTGACGTGTTCGTACAACTTGCTGTCCGCGCCGGTGGAGCCCGAACTCATCATGCTCTCCGCCACGCCGGTGGCGAAGGCCTGGCTGACCTCGGCGGCCTGCACCGTCACCGGCTGGGCGCCGACCAGTTCGGCGATCCGCGCGGTGGCGGGGCTGTAGGCGCGCCACTTGATGCCCTTGAGGTCGGCCGCCGAGTTGATGGGTTTCTTGGTGTAGATGCCCTGGGGCGGCCACGGCACGGCATACAGCAGCATCATGCCTTCGGACGAGAGTTTCTTCTCCAGCAGCGGCTTCTGGGCCTTGTACAGCTTCATTGCCTCGTCGTAGCTGTCGGCCAGGAAGGGCAGTCCGTCCGCCGCGTAGATCGGCCATTCGTTGGCAAAGTTCGCCAGCAGGATCTCGCCGATCTGGGCCTGGCCGCCTTGCACCGCACGCTTGATCTCGGGTGCCTTGTACAGCGATGCGCCCGCATGCACGGTGATCTTGAGCTTGCCGCCGGTGGCCTTGTCGACATCGGCCGCGAATTCGGTCAGGGTCACCGAGTGGAAGTTGGTCGCCGGGTAGGCGGCGGGCAGGTCCCATTTGGTCTGGGCCATGGCGGTCGTGGTCATGCCGGCGATGGCAAAAGCCAAGGCCGTGGCAAGGGTGCGGCGGGACAAGATCATGGAAGGCTCCTGGTTCAGAAGGTGTTGTGGTTTGCCAGACGTCCAAGCATATGCCGTGCCATCGCCTGCGTCTGCATCGAGGACTCGGTGTTTTCCCGCAATCGATCGGTGCGGGCGGGACGGCGCCCGGCCGGCAATGAAAGTACAGTAGCGTCGAGACCGCGTCAACCGGCCGCCGTGGCCGCAGACCGCCCGGAACCGTTTTGCACCGCCAATACCCCATGACCACCATTGCCGATACCTCCGCGTCCAGCCCCGTCACCGTCGATGCCCGCTGGCAGTTCTGGATCGACCGCGGCGGCACCTTCACCGACGTCGTCGGCCGCAGGCCCGACGGCCGGCTGGTCACGCACAAGCTGCTGTCCGACAACCCAGAGCATTACAAGGATGCCGCGGTGGCCGGTATCCGGCACCTGCTGGGCCTGCGTGCCGACGAACCGGTGACGCCCGACACGGTCGCGTGCGTGAAGATGGGAACCACGGTGGCCACGAATGCCTTGCTCGAACGCAAGGGCGAGCCGACGCTGCTGGTCACGACGCGGGGTGTTCGTGACGCGTTGCGAATTGCCTACCAGAACCGGCCACGCCTGTTCGACCGCCATATCGTGTTGCCCGAGCTGCTGTACCAGGTGGTGGTCGAGGCCGACGAACGCATGTCGGCGCACGGCGACGTGGTGCAGCCGCTCGACGCGGTCGCATTGCACGCGGCGATGCAGGCACAGTTCGCGCTCGGGCTGCGCAGCGTGGCCATCGTGTTCATGCACGGCTACCGCTACACCGCGCACGAGGCCGCCGCCAAGGCGATCGCACGCGAGATCGGCTTCACGCAGATCAGCACCTCGCACGAGACCAGCCCGATGATGAAATTCGTCAGCCGCGGCGATACCACGGTCGTGGACGCCTACCTGTCGCCGATCCTGGGGCGGTATGTCGAGCGGGTGGCACAGGAGATGCCCGGCGTGCGGCTGTTCTTCATGCAGTCGTCCGGTGGCCTGACCGACGCCCATGCGTTCCAGGGCAAGGACGCCATCCTCAGCGGGCCGGCCGGCGGCATCGTCGGCATGGCGCGCACCGCGGCGCTGGGTGGCCACGCCAAGGTGATCGGCTTCGACATGGGCGGCACCTCGACCGACGTGTCGCATTTCGCCGGCGAATTCGAGCGCGAGTTCGAGACCCAGGTCGCCGGCGTGCGCATGCGGGCGCCGATGATGAGCATCCACACGGTGGCCGCCGGTGGCGGTTCCATCCTGTCGTTCGACGGTGCACGCATGCGCGT
>JBFIDI010000141.1:0-11746 GCA_041581405.1 Burkholderiaceae bacterium | reverse complement strand
GATTGTCCGGATGGCATCCCGTCGACCTTGCGGCGCAGGTGCTGAATGGACTCGTTGACCGATCGGGGATCGACCCTGGGCTGATCGAGGATGTCGTGATGGGGTGTGTCGATCAGGCCGGCGAGCAGTCCAACAATGTTGCACGGAATGCCGTGCTTGCTTCGAATCTGCCTGAATCGGTGCCGGGAACATCGGTGGACCGGCAGTGCGGTTCCTCCCAGCAGGCATTGCACTTTGCAGCACAAGCGGTGATGTCCGGAACGATGGACGTGGTCATCGCTGCGGGCGTGGAGAGCATGTCTCGGGTTCCCATGCTGATGCCCAGCGTGTTGGCCAGAAAGCATGGGTTTGGCTACTACATGAGCGCTGGAATTCTTGATCGCTACCCCGAGAGCCCTGAGTTCAGTCAGTTCATTGGTGCAGAGATGATGGCCACGAAGTACCGTCTGTCGAAGGATGCCCTGGATGAATACGCGCTGCAGTCTCATATGAAGGCCATTTCCGCCATTCGTGATGGAAAGTTCTCCGACGAGATCCTCCCCGTGGAGGCCATACGCTCCGACGGCACGAGGTCTGGGGACGCACACGCGGTTGACGAAGGCGTGCGCCATGACGCGTCTCTCGAAGGTATTCGTGGTGTCAAGCCTGTAACCGAGAACGGTGTGGTGACCGCTGCCAACGCCAGCCAGATCTGTGATGGCGCAAGTGGGCTGCTCATCGTGAATGAGAAGGGGCTGAAGGCTTTGGGTGTCGCACCTCTGGCGAGGATTCATCACTTGTCCGTCCTTGGCCATGACCCTGTGATCATGCTGGAAGCGCCGATTCCCGCGACCGTCAGTGCCTTGCGCAAGGCAGGCATGAAGATCGATGACATCGATCTTTTCGAGGTCAATGAGGCATTCGCTTCGGTTCCGTTGGCTTGGCTCCAGGGCACGGGGGCAGATCCCGGTCGATTGAACGTGAATGGTGGCGCAATTGCCTTGGGTCATCCACTTGGAGCATCCGGCGCCAAGCTCATGGCAACGCTGGTGCATGAGCTTGGTCGGCGAGGCAAGCGGTATGGCTTGCAAACGATGTGCGAAGGTGGGGGAATGGCCAACGTCACCATCGTCGAACGTTTGTAAGCGCCATCGTTGTGTGACATGCGTTCGATCTCTTTCGCACGTCAAGGCGAGTGAATTCTGTTGAGGGAAATCGATGTGAAAACCCTGGTCCCCGTGAAGCGCGTGGTGGATTACAACGTCAAGGTAAGAGTCAAGAGCGACGGAAGTGGCTTGGACATCGCGAACGTGAAGATGAGCATGAACCCGTTCGATGAGATCGCGGTGGAAGAGGCCGTGCGCTTGAAGGAAAAGGGTGTGGTCACCGAAGTGATCGCTGTGTCCTGCGGTGTGACGCAGTGCCAGGAGACGCTGCGCACGGCCATGGCCATCGGTGCCGACCGGGCCATCCTGGTCGAAACCTCGGTGGAACTGCAGCCGCTGGCCGTGGCCAAACTGCTCAAGGCCCTGGTGGACAAGGAGCAACCCGGCCTGGTGATCCTGGGCAAGCAGGCGATCGACGACGACTGCAACCAGACCGGCCAGATGCTGGCCGCCTTGGCGGGCCTGCCGCAGGCGACGTTTGCCAGCAAGGTGGAGATGGAAGCTGAGAAGGCCAAGGTTACGCGCGAAGTCGACGGTGGCCTGGAGACCCTGGCGATCACGCTGCCGGCGGTCATCACCACCGACCTTCGCCTGAACGAGCCGCGCTATGTGACGCTGCCCAACATCATGAAGGCCAAGAAGAAGCAACTCGACATCGTCAAGCCCGAAGACCTGGGCGTGGACGTGACGCCGCGCATCAAGACGCTCAAGGTCAGCGAGCCGCCCAAGCGCGGTGCCGGTGTGAAGGTGCCCGATGTGGCCACGCTCGTCCAGAAACTCGAAACCGAAGCCAAGGTGATCTGACATGACCACGCTTGTGATTGCCGAACATGAAGGCTCGACGCTCAAGGGCGCGACCTACAACACCGTCACCGCCGCGCGCGAGATCAGCCTGTTCGGTGACGGTGACGTGCACATCCTCGTTGCCGGGCACAAGGCCGCTGCCGCGGCCCAGGCTGCGGCACAGATCGCTGGTGTATCCAAGGTGCTGCACGCCGACGCCGAGGGCTTCGCCCACGGCCTGGCCGAGAACGTGGCCGCCCAGGTGCTGGCCATCGCGTCGAACTACAGCCACATCCTCTTCCCCGCCACCGCCAGCGGCAAGAACATCGCCCCGCGCGTGGCCGCCACGCTGGACGTGGGCCAGATCAGCGACATCACCCAGGTGGTCAGCGCCGACACCTTCGAGCGCCCCATCTACGCCGGCAACGCGATCGCCACCGTGCAGGCGCAGGACGCCACCAAGGTCATCACCGTGCGCACCACCGGCTTCGACCCGGCGGCCGCGACGGGCGGCAGCGCCTCGGTGGAAACCACCACGGTCGCCAGCGGTCAAGGCAAGAGCAGCTTCGTGGGCAGCGAGATCGCCAAGAGCGACCGCCCCGAGCTCACGGCGGCCAGGATCATCGTCTCCGGTGGCCGCGCGCTGGGCAGCGCAATGAAGTTCAACCAGGTGATGACGCCCTTGGCCGACAAGCTCGGTGCGGCGCTCGGCGCGAGCCGCGCGGCGGTGGACGCGGGCTACGCGCCCAACGACTGGCAGGTGGGGCAGACCGGCAAGATCGTCGCACCGCAGCTCTACATCGCCGCGGGCATCTCGGGCGCGATCCAGCATCTGGCGGGCATGAAGGACTCCAAGGTGATCGTGGCGATCAACAAGGACCCCGAGGCTCCGATCTTCTCGGTGGCCGACTACGGCCTGGAGGCCGATCTGTTCGACGCCGTGCCCGAGATGGCATCTCGGATCTCGCCTTCCGCTTCAACCTGACCTTTGCATTCGAACCAGAAAACGATGACCACGTCCGATGACCTTGTGCTCCACGAATGCCGCGATGGTGTTCTGACGCTGACCCTCAACCTTGCTCGCAAGCTGAACCCTCTTTCGATCGAGCTTCAGCGCGTGCTTCTCGAAAAGCTCCATCTGGCTGAAGCGGATGACAGCGTCAAGGTTCTGGTTCTCACCGGCGCTGGAAAGGCGTTCAGCGTTGGAGCCGATCTGGACGGGATGCTTTCAGAGATGGAGGCGTCGGGCAAACCGCGCGGCGATTGTCTGGCCGAGTGGATGGAGGCATTGACCAATCCGCTGATCGAAAAGCTACAGAGTCTGCGTGTGCCAACCATTGCGGCGGTGAACGGCTGGTCCGCTGGTGCGGGGGTGGGGTTGGCAATGGCGTGCGACATCGTGGTCGCGACGCGCTCGACGTCGTTCTTTTTGCCATTCGTGCCGAAGCTGGGACTTGTGCCGGATGCGGGAAGCAGTTGGTTCCTCCCCCGGCGAGTCGGTGCGGCGCGCGCCATTGCGATGACGCTGCTCGGTGAACGGATATCGGCCGAGCAAGCGGCTGCGTGGGGCATGGTCTGGGCATGCGTGGACGATCAGGAGCTTTCAGGCGAAGTCCTGCGGCTCACCCAGCGTTTGGCCCGCTTGCCGGAGCATGGCGCCCTGGAGGTTCGACGCATCTATGCGATGTCGGCGATGAGCGACCTGCCGGCGCAGTTGCGCTACGAGCGTGAGCGCCAGAGCAAGCTCATCGAGCGGCCCGAGTTCCTGGAGGGTGTGCGTGCATTTCTGGAGAAGCGCGAACCTCGCTTTCGGGAGGTCGACCATGACAAGAGCCTTTGATCCTTGCGGTGAACGACGGATAAACGTCGCATCCGACGATCGCGGGCAGCGCGTTTCCCCGAGAGAATCTAAGCCTACTGTTGGAAAGAAGCATGTCGATCATTGAAGATTTTCGCCGTTCCATGTCGATGCCAGTCATTTGCGCACCGCTGTTCATCGTGTCCAATCCCGAGCTGGTGGTGGCGCAATGCAAGGCCGGCGTCGTGGGTTCTTTCCCGGCGCTCAATGCCCGGCCCGCGGAACTGTTGGAAGAATGGCTTGTGCGGATCGAGCGGGGGCTGGCAGAGGCGAGGGCTGCGGATGAGTCGGCCCCCATAGCTCCTTATGCGGTCAATCAGATCGTCCACTCCTCCAACTCAAGGTTGCAGGCGGATGTGGATGTGTGTGTTCGGCACCAGGTGCCCATCATGATCACAAGCCTGCACGCTCCGTCCATGGTGGTGGAGGCGGCGCATCAATATGGCGGCCTGGTGTTCCACGATGTCACCAACACCCGGCATGCGAAAAAGGCGATTGAAGCCGGTGTCGATGGCTTGATCCTGGTGGCGGCAGGTGCCGGAGGGCATGCCGGGGGCGCGAGTCCCTTTGGTCTGCTGGCGGAGGTGCGTGAGTTCTACTCAGGCCCCATCGCATTGTCCGGCAGCATCTCCCACGGTCACCAGGTCCTGGCGGCGCAGATCATGGGCGCGGATTTCGCGTACCTTGGAACCCGCTTCATCGCGACGGAAGAGGCGAATGCAGATGTCGCCTACAAGCAGATGCTGGTCGATTCTTCCGTTAGCGACATCGTCTACACGAGCTTGTTCAGTGGTGTGTCGGCCAACTACCTTCGGGGCAGCATCGTTCAGGCTGGGCTCGATCCCGCGGACTTGCCTGAGGCGGAGAAAGACTCCATGAACTTTGACCGAAAGGTGCAGGGCGGTCCAAAAGCCTGGCGCGATATCTGGAGCGCAGGTCACGGAGTCGGCAGCGTCAAGCGGATTTCCTCGACTGCGAAGGTGGTCGAGCAGCTCAAGGCGGAGTATGTGGCGGCCATGCGCGCGCGCCACGCGTGGCAGATCGAAATGGCGCTTGACGCATAAGAATGGAGAGACTTCCTTGAAACCTCTTGCCGGATACAAGATCGTTGAGGTCGGCAGTGTCGTCCTCGGGCCGTATGCCAGCCTGATATTGGCAGACATGGGTGCAGATGTCGTGAAGGTGGAGCCATTGCAGGGCGACATTCTTCGGCAGGCTGGCATTGGAAAGTCGCAGGGCATGTCTGCGGTGTTCATGGGCTGCAACCGGGGCAAGAAAAGCCTTGCACTGAATCTCAAGAGCGAAGATGGACTGGCGATTCTCCACAAACTGATTGCTGATAGCGACGTCTTCATGCACAACATGCGGGCCGAGGCAGCGCAGAGGATGGGGTTGGGGTATGCCGAACTGTCGAAGGCCAATCCACGACTCGTCTATTGCGGCATGTACGGCTTCGGGGCGGCAGGCCCTTATGCCCAAAGGCCTGCGTATGACGACATCATTCAAGCCATGAGCGGCATTGTGCAGACGCGTCGGCGCGGGGACGATTCCGATCCGCAATACGTGCCTACGGTGATAGCCGACAAGACGACAGCGTTGTTCGCCGCAATCGCCATCGTGTCGGCGCTGCTGGCTCGCGGGCAGGCTGGCAAGGGACAAGAGGTGGAGGTGGGCATGTTCGAGTCCATGGTTCACTTCGTGAGTGTGGAACACATGGCTGGGCTGACCTATGCTCCGCCGATTGGTCCTGCGGGCTACGCACGCGTGTTGGCACCGGATCGCCGGCCCTATCGAACCAGGGATGGTGGTTATCTGGCGGTCATGCCTTACAACGATGCCGACTGGGACGCCCTCTTTCAAGCGGGAGGCAGCGATCTGATCCGCTCTGACGCACGGTTCGTGGACATGGGCAGCCGTGCGAGCAATGCCGATCTTCTCTACGCCGAGACAGCTGCGCTGATGCTGAAGTTGCCTCGGGAAGAATGGATCAAAGTCCTCAAGGCCAACGATATTCCATGGGCACCACTGCTATCGCTCGATGAGTTGCAGTCTGATGAGCATTTGAACCATATCGGGTTCTGGCATCGTGTTGAGCATCCGACCGAAGGGTCGATTGTCGTACCGTCCTCGCCCATGCGTTTTGGTGGGCCTTCATCGGAACTCACAGCGGCGCATATCGCGCCGCTGCTTGGTGAGCATACGTTGGAGATTCTGCAAGCCCTTGGATATGACGGCGACCAACAGACTGAATTGATTCGTCGCAGCGTAGTTGGTGTGTCCCAAAGGGAGAAGTCGCAATGACGGCAATGGCGTTCGAGTACCCGGATGAGATTCGGCAACTGCGCGACGGAGTCGAGGATTTCCTGCGCGTGGAAGTGATCCGGCGGCATGAGGTGCACCATGAGCTGCTGGAGAATCCGCATCGCAAATACACCCCAGAAGGGCGGTATGTGCCGGAGGTCCTGCGGCTGATCGGCGAAGTACGGCAGGCGGCGGCGCGGGCAGGCTACTACAGCATGTGTGTGCCTGAAACACTGGGTGGACAGGGACTGGGGCACCTCGCTTGGTTCGCGGTGTGGGAGCGAATCTTTCAAGTCTGTTCGGCACAGTACTGGCTGGGGGAATTCGCCGTGGCACACTGGGCCTTTGGCCCTAGCGTGGTGCTTTCGCATCTCACGCCCGAAGCGCAAGAGCGGCATCTGCCTGGCCTTATGGCAGGAGAGACCAGCATGTGTTTTGGTATGTCCGAGCCGGATGCGGGATCCGATGCCATGATGATGAGGTCGCGTGCCGAACCTGATGGCGACGGTTGGCGCCTCTATGGGCGAAAGATGTGGACCACGAATGGTCCCTATGCGGACTATTGCATGGTGTTCGCCATTACCGATCCCGTCGCAGCCGCAGCTCGCAAGGGAGGGGTCAGTGCGTTTCTGGTTCCCACGACGGCGCAAGGCGTGGCCGTCGAGAAAGTCATCCGGGTATGGGGCGGTGCCGGTGGTCCAGAGGCAGAGCTGAGCTTCGATGGTGTCCGCATAGAACCCTATCAACTCGTCGGACCATTGCACAAGGGCTTTTCTATCGCAATGAAAGGCGTCAACCTCGGTCGCCTCTACAACTGCGCCCGCGCCGTCGGATACTCCCGGTGGGCCTTGAAACGGGCTTTCGAATACATCCCGCAGCGCCACACCTTTGGACATCCGATCTCTGAATACCAAGGGGTAACCTTTCCGCTTGCAGATTCTGCAACCAAGGTCCATGCCGCGTATTTGATGGCATTGAATGCTGCGCAACTGTTGGACGCTGGAGTACCGACCCGCATGGAACTTTCCATGTCCAAGCTGTTTGCCACGCAGATCGGTGTCGAGGCGTTGGATCGCGTCATGCAGGCGCACGGCGGCATGGGAATGGCGAACGAAATGCATCTCACCGAGGCCTATGCGCTGCTTCGTATGGTGAACATTGCCGACGGATCCAACGAAATTCTCCAACGCACGATAGTCAAGGAGATATTGGACGGCAACGTGGACGCATTGTGAGTATTGAACGTATCAGAAAGGCACCCATTGGAAGCTGACCACTTTGTATCGACCAAGGCCTTCTCCGGCAAGACCGTATTCATCACGGGAGGCGGTAGCGGCATCAATATGGGGATTGCGGACCATTTCGCTGCGGCAGGTGCCCGTGTGGCCATTTGCGGGAGAACCGCGTCCAGACTTGAGGATGCCGCTACCGCACTTCGGAGCCATGGCGGCGAGGTTCTTCCCGTGGTTGCTGACGTCCGGGACTTTGACGCGATGGTTCAAGCCATGGAGGTCTGCCGGCAGCAACTTGGCAGCATCGATGTACTCGTTTGCGGTGCTGCGGGCAATTTTCTTTGTCCTGCGGAGAAGATGACACCCAATGGTTTCAAGACCGTGGTGGAGATTGATCTCATCGGTTCCTTCAACGCATCTCGTGCAGCTTTCGAGCAACTCCAAGAGACGAAGGGCAGCATCCTCTTCATCTCCGCGGGGCAGTCGTTCATTCCATTCGAGAACCAGGCGCATGCTGGGGCCGCGAAAGCGGGCATCGACAACTTGATGCGCAATCTGGCGTTCGAATGGGGGAGATATGGCATCCGGGCAAACAGCATCGCACCCGGATTCATTCACGACACCACCGGGGTCTCCAAGATCTCCGGGCCCAACGGGGTTTCCGGACTTGTGAAGGATGTGCCTCTGGGCCGTCTTGGTAGCAAGACCGATGTGGCACATGTGGCGTTGTTCCTGAGCTCGCCAATGAGTTCTTACGTGACAGGCTCGACGGTCGTTGTCGACGGGGGCTACTACCTGGGTGGCTCGAGGTCACTCAGTTTGGTCAAAGCGGATGTTTGATTGGTCATTCCCAATGTTTTTTTACAGAGAAGGAGACGACATGAAAAGAGGTTTGGTACGTCAGTGGTTGCTGGTGATGTTCGCCACGGTGTTTTTCTTGAACTCGGCGTCGGCGCAAGGTTTTCCTGAGAGGCCGATTACCCTTGTGGTGCCCACTCCACCCGGCGGGGTTCTCGATACCAGTGCACGGAAATTCGGTGTCAAGCTCACCAGCTTGCTGGGCCAGCCGATCGTGGTCGACAACCGGCCTGGTGCAGGCGGAACCATCGCCGCGGAGTATGTTGCCAAAGCACGGCCGGATGGTTACACCATGTTCATCGGAACGCATGGCACGCAAGCGGCCAGCGTGGCTGTGTTCAAGGGTCTCAGATACGACCCGTTGAAGGACTTCATTCCAGTGCACGGGTTGTTCGAAATGCCGAATATCCTGGTAGCCCATCCATCCAAACCTTACAAGACGGCGGCGCAATTCCTGGCCTATGCACGTGAGCAACCAGGTAAAGTGAATGTTGCTTCCACGGGCACGGGCTCAGGAAGCCATATTGCTGCCGCGCTGTTCCAAGTCTCGGCTGGCATCAAATTGAACCACATTCCCTATAAGGGCAGTGCACCGGCTTTGACAGACCTGATCGGAGGAACAGTCGACGTCATGTTCGACTATCCGATGACGTCCATTCCCCAAGTGCGGGATGGCAAGTTGATTCCACTGGCAGTGACGTCGAGCAAGCGGGTCCCCTTGCTGCCCGAAGTTCCCACCGTTGCAGAACTAGGGTTTCCGGATGCGAAGAGCACGACATGGGTCGGTGTCTTCGTTCCGGCGAACACACCGGACGTGGTCGTCAAACGGATTTCAGATGCCTTTGCCGTGATTGTTGGGGACGCTGAGATGGCAAAGGAATTCGAACAACAGGGGATGAATGTCCTCCCCGGACTTTCCGGAGCGCGCTTTTCTCAGTTCAATCAATCCGAGGTATCGCGCATGCGAGAGTTGGTGAATCGCGCGGCCATTAGTCCCGAATAGATGCTCAATCGCCCCGGGTCTTGAGGAGGCTCCAACCTTTGAGAGGATGGAGCCATGAAAAACACGAAGAAGTCGAACAGGTTTTGACCGGAGATGCGCGAACGGGCGGTGCGCCTGGTGCAAGAGCACCGAGGCGAGTACCCGTCGCCAAGGGTGGCAGTGAAGTCGATTGCGCTCGAAATCGGCGGCGTTCCCCAGACCTTGCTGGAACGGGTCAAGCGGCACCAAGTTGATACGGGATCCCGGGACGGCGTCAGTACAACCGAACGTGAGCGCATCAAGGCGCTGGAGCGCGCGGTCAGGGGGATGCGCCGAGCCAACGACATCCTCAAGACGGCCAATGCTTTTTTCGCCCAGGCGGAGTTCGACCGCAGACTCAAGTCCTGAAGGCCTACATCGACCAATACCGGGACGTGTACGGGATCGATCCGATCTGCAGGGTGCTGCAGATCGGCCCGTCGGGATACCGGCAGCCATGCTGCACAGCGTCGCAATCCGGCATTGCGCCACCTACTCACTCGTAATTCCGGTTGCAATCTGAGCCCAGAATTGACGCTCGACCTCTCGCCGAATCGATGGCGCCCCAGCAGACCGCATCGCGTCTCTGCCAGTTGACTGCGGCGTCCATCCTGCGGGTCGCCCCATGAACACTTCCCGGTTCCAGGTGTTGCGACGACCAGTTGAATCTGCCCAATACGTGTCAATCCGGGACACCGACCGACTCGCAGAAGCTGGCATCGAACCGTCGGTGGGCAGCCGTGGCGACAACTGCGACAACGCCCTGGCCGAGACGATCAACGGGCTTTGCAAGACCGAACTGATCCGTCGCCGGGTTCCCTGGAAAACCAAGGAGTCCGTGGAACTGGCAACCCTGCAATGGGTGCACTGCTTCTACCACCACCGATTGATGGAGTCACTCGGCTACATTCCATCTGCCGAGGCAGAGAGCAATTTCTGCCGGCAACCCTAGCATCAGTTCGATAACACACAACCTGACTTAAGCCAACGGGCCTCTTCGGAACCCGGGGCGATTCATGCAGACTCAGATTGCTTGAGCAAGTTGTCGGTTGGGGTTACGCGTTGGTCACATGAAAAAGCCCCTGACCATGACAGCCAGGGGCCTTTTGCGTGTGGTGCCGGAGAGATGAATCGAACACCCGACCTTCTCATTACGAATGAGCTGCTCTACCGACTGAGCTACACCGGCGAAGGCGTGATTATAGCCACGTGAAACGGGCACTTCGGCACAGGCCGGTCAAGCCGCCATGCCGAGGACCTGCATCAAGGTGCCTCGCTCCCGGATTTGTCCACTTTTCCACTGTCGCCGGCCCGCCGTGGCCCGGCCACCCGCACCGGTGCCGCCAGGGCGGGGTACCGGCCTGCCGCGTGTTCGGCGTACCAGCGTTCGATCTGCCGCAGGTCGGCCTGCAGGTCGCCGCTGGGCATCAGGAAGGTGGTGACGCCGATCTCGCGCCTGGGGTAGTTGAAATACGCAAGCCCGATCGGCACGCGGGCGGCGCAGGCGATGTGGTAGAAGCCCGAGCGCCAGCCGTCGCCGGCCTTGCGCGTGCCTTCCGGAGCCACGGCCAGCCACCAGCGGGCGCCGCTGCGGGTTTCGTCGCGCAGGCGCCCGGCCATGTCGGCGATGACGCCGTTGGCGCTGTCGCGCCGCACCGGGATGCCGCCGCACCAGCGCATGAAGCGGCCCAGCACCGGCGCGCGGAAGAGGCTGTCCTTGCCCAGGAAGGCGACCGGCAGGCCGATGGACCACTTGGCGGCGATGGCGATGACGAAGTCCCAGTTCGACGTGTGCGGGTAGGCCACGATGACGCCGCAGCCCGGCGGTGTGCCGTGGTAACACACGCGCCAGCCGAACAGGCCGAGCAGGCGCCGCATCCAGGGGTTGCCACGGTCGCTGGTGACGGTCGGTGCGACCGCCGCCATCGGCTGCGCGGTCGGGGCGTCGGTGTCAGCCAGCGCGGGCCGCCGGTTGCTGCTGCTCGGCAGCAGCATGCAGCGCGACGACGTGTTCGACTTCGTTCTTGCTGCCCAGGATGACGCTCACGCGCTGGTGCAACTGGGTCGGCAACACGTCGAGGATGCGTTGTGTGCCGGTGCTCGCGGCGCCGCCGGCCTGTTCGACCAGCCAGCCCATGGGGTTGGCCTCGTACATCAGGCGCAGCTTGCCGGGCTTGCCGGGTTCGCGCTTGTCCCAGGGGTACAGGAAGACGCCGCCGCGCGTCAGGATGCGGTGCACGTCGGCCACCATGCTGGCGATCCAGCGCATGTTGAAGTCCTTGCCGCGCGGGCCTTCCGTGCCTTGCAGGCATTCGTCGATGTAGCGCTTCACTGGCGCATCCCAGTGCCGCATGTTGCTCATGTTGATCGCGAATTCCTTGGTGTCGGCCGGCACGGTCAGCCGCTCCTGCGTGAGCACGAAGGAGCCCTGGTCGCGGTCGAGCGTGAACATGGCCACGCCGTCGCCGACGGTCAGCACCAGCGTGGTCTGCGGGCCGTAGAGGCAGTATCCGGCCGCCACCTGCTTGTTGCCGGGCTGCAGGAAGTC
>JBFIDI010000140.1:0-11747 GCA_041581405.1 Burkholderiaceae bacterium | reverse complement strand
GGTCGCCGGTCCCGGCGCTCGACGACAGCGTGAACGTGCCGTCCACGCCGAAGGTGATGGTGTCGGTGCCCGCGGTGTTGTTGGCGGCCGTGATCGCCTCGCGCAGCGAAATCAGGCCGTCGGCGCCCGGGTTGGCGATCAGCAGTTCGATCGAGCCGACGTTGCCGTCGTAGGTGTCCGCCGTGGTCGTGACGACGATCGGCCCGTTGGATACATCGGTCACCGTGACCGCGATCGCCTGGGTATCGCTGTGCGTGCCGTCGCTGGCGCGCACGATGACGTCGTAGATGTTGTTCGCGCCGGCGTCGAGCGGTGTCTCGAAGTCCGGCGCATTGCGAAAGCGCAACATGCCGGTGCCCGAATCGATCTGGAACAGGGCCGCGTCGGCACCGCCGGAGATGCTGTAGGTCAGCGACGACGTGTCGTAGTCGATGGCCGTGACCGTCGTCACATGCGTCGTGTTCTCGGCGATCGACACGCTGGCGGTGGCGCCGCCGCCGTTGCTGGTGATGGCCGGCGCGGCCGTCGGGGCGACATCGGCAAACGACCGGCCGATCCGGATCTCGTCGAGGTAGGAGTTGTTGCTGCCGATGAACACCGTGCCGGCCGTGACGCTCAGGCGTGTGAAGGTGCCGAGGTCGAAACTCGCGCTGGCCGTCGACGCGGAGTCCGGTGCGTTCAGGCCCGGCGTGGGGTTGACATACAGCGTCAGCACATCGTTGCCGGCCAGGTGTTCGAGCTTGAGCACCAGCAGCGTATTCTGGCCATTCACGGCATTGAGGCCCGACACCGCGTTGCCGCTGGTGCCGGCAACACCGACGACGAACTTGTTGCCCTGGCTCAGGCCGGCGAATCCGACCGTGGCCGAACCGCTGCCGAATTCGATGCCCGCGTAGTTGGATCCACCGGTATCCGGCTGGACGATGAAGCTGATCCAGGTCGTCGTGCCGGTGGCACCGATGCTGGTGCTCAGGTCGCGGGTCGCGGTCGCCGACGATGGGAACAGGAAGCTGGAGAGCTGGAACTGCGCCTTGCCGCCGCTGACCGGCAACAGGCCGGTCGGGTCGCTCAGGCTGCCGCTGGACAGGCGGATCGACGAGCCGCCACCGGACCAGTTGCCGGCCCAGCCGGTTCCGCCGCCGCTGCCGCTCAGGTTGCCGCTGGTGCCCATGGGTGCGTCGGCCAGCAGTGTCGTGGTGGCCTGCCGGAGTTGCACGGCGATCGACGCCCAGTTGAGGTTGGTGCTGGTCAGGCCGTTGCTCATGGTCACGGACGTCGCGCCGACTTCGCGGGTGGAGAAGGCCGACAGGGCCGCGGCCCCGGTGCCCTGGGTCTGCGCGAAGTTCTGGGTCTGGTTGGCGCCGAGCGCAAACGACGAGACCTGGCGTGCCCCCACGATGTCGACCACCAGGTCGCCGCTGCTGGCCGGAACGACCACGCTGGCCGTGGCGCTGTTGCCGCTGCCCTTGACGGCGGTGCCCAGTGGCGTGGACTGGTCGACACCCGAATACGAGGTGGCACCCGCCACCAGCGTGGTGGCCGAACTCAGCGTCACGTTGACGGTGCCGGCGGAGACCGTCGGTGCGACCAGCGACCACAGTTCGACGCGTACATGATTGGTCGGCGAGTTCTGCGTCGCGACCAGGCTCAGCGCCGTGCCGTTGAACGTCACCGCCGTGGCGCTGCTCGCGCTGTTGCCCAGCACCAGGCTGACCAGCAAAACGCGGTCACTGCCGCCGTTGACGTTGTGCGCGAAGTTGAAGCTGGTGGTGGCCGTGGTCGTGCCGTCCGAACTCTGCGAGGTCAAGTCGACCGCTAGCGTTCCGGCCCAGGCCTGTTGTCCCGCGGCCGTCATCGCCGTGGCCGCCTCGATCCGGCCGGTTGCGAATTCCAGTGCCCAGTTGCCGCCCGATGCCTGGGCGCCCGTCAGGTCGGTGCTGGCGGCCACGTCGGCGCCGGTCAGCAGCGCGAGGTCGCGCACCAGTTGCTGGCCGACGCCGGTCTGCGCGAAGTCGCAGCCATACAGCAGCAGGTCCGCGTCGGCCGTCAGCGCGCCGGACCAGCCGGCGATGGTGTCGGCACGCGCCAGCAGCGCCTCGGCATCGAGCCGGGTGCTGCCCAGTTGCATCACGCCATCGCTGCCGTGCGCCAGCACATGCACGGCGCCGATGTCGCTGCGCCCGGCCAGCGTGCGGCCTATCAGTTCCAGGCCGTCCTGGTCGGCGGCTATGGTGACGATCTCCAGTGCCCGCCCGGCCGCCTGTTGCGTGCGCAGATCGGCCAGCAACGTGTCCGCATCGGGCACCGACAGGTCCACGAACGCGATCTCGTTGCCGCGCGCGAGCGGCTCGTTGGCCGATGCCTGTTGCACCGGTTGCTGCAGCGCCAGGCCGTTGCCGACGTCGGACACCAGCAACGGCGCCAGATCGGCCGAGTGCAGGATGCGCTCCTCCATGGTCTCGCAGACCGGGCGCAGGCTGGGCAATGGCGGGGACATCGCAGCGGGGCGCGCGTGTCGGCGGGGGGTCAGAGCGTGGGGGACCGCGGTGCCGTCGCGTCCGGACGGTGCACGGCGGGTGCGGGTTTGGGGCGGGTGATCGTGGTCGCGGGCTCGTTCGGTCCCGTCGGCGCGGCCGGCGCCAGCACCTCGGCGCCGGGCACGTCGGCCTTGCAGCGCAGGCCCGCGGGCAACCGGTAGTCCGGGTTGGGCAGGGAAAGGCGGACACGGAAGCTGTTGCTGGCGGCATCCAGCACCCGGTCGACATGGCGCACCGTGGCGGTGACCGGCGCGGCGTCGGGCAACTCGGGCAATACCTGGATCTGGTCGCCCTTGACCAGGCGGCCGTACAGCGCGGTGGGCACGAGCAGTTCGACCCGCAGCGGGTTGATCACCGCGACCCGCAGCATGGGCCGCTCCTCGACCCGTTCGCCCTGGTTGACATACCGCTCGACGACGACACCGGTGAACGGGCTGCGCACCGTGCGCAACGCGAGCTGGGCCTGCGCGACCTTGCGTTCCTCGACCCAGATCTGTCGTTGGCTCTCGACCTGCTTGAGTTTCTGGCGCGCCACCTCGGCTTCGCCACGCGCCTGGTCCACGGCCTGCTGCGACACGAACTTCTGTGCGACCAGGGATTCGGCCCGGCGCACCTTCTGCAGCGCCAGATCGAGGCTGGCCTGCGCGGCCAGGATCTCGGCATCGACGCGGGCCCGGGTGTCGGCCACGTCCATGTTGGCGCGTTCGACGTCACCGCGCAGCGTGATCAGGCTCTGGCCGGCCTTGACGTTGTCGCCCCGTTCCACGTGCAGCCGCTCGACCAGGCCGACCACCTGGGAGCCGACATCGGCGACACGATCGGGTTCGATCAGGCAGCCGACGGATCGCGCCATCGTGGATCCGACCCGGGAGCCGGGGGTGGCGCCCGTACTGCTCAGGGGCAGCAGCAGTGCCGCCGCCGCCAGGGCCGCGGCGCCACGCACGCGCAGCCCGCCGACACGCCGTACCGCATGGGGGCTCCGTTGCCCGGTCGCGGCATGCGTTCCCGAAGCAGGGGGACACCAGGGTCGGGGAGAGTTTTCGGTGTGCACCAGTGGTCGTACGTCCATCAAGCAAGCATAGTTGGCCATCATTCCGTCGATGCCCTGAAAAGCGGCCGGATCGCATCCTGGCTCTGCGTTCCGGCTGCGCCGGGCATCGGGAAGGCTCATGTGTTTCTCCCGGTGGCGGCATGATAGCAGCGCGAATCGGGAGCGTCGAAGGACGAAAGTCACACGGAACGCCCCGCAAATGCGAGCCTGCGCTCCCATTCGAGGTCCTGTTGCAGCAGTTGGCGGCGCAGCGTCGTCCGTCTGCGGTCCTCCTGCCATTGCGACAGGCGACGCGCCGCGTCGAGCAGAAGACCCCCCAAGCGGCTGTCGCGCCCGAGCGGCCAGGCGGAGACGGTGGCCAGCGCCGTCATGCCGACGGCGTGCGCCGCGTCCTGCGCCATCCAGTGCTCGTGGCTGCCCGGGTCCCCATGGCGCGCGGCCCGCCCGGCCAGCTGGCGGTCGAGCCGGCGCGACGGATTGTGCTGGCACGACAACACATGCAGGCCCCCGGCCGCCAGCGCGGCGGCGTCCGGTTCGATGTCGGTGCCGCGACCGGCCATGCGTGTGGCCACGGTCACACTGCCCGCCTGGCCGGCGCTGGCCACGATGTCCGCCTCCTGGGCATCGTTCAGCGCATTGAGCACGCGATGCGCCAGGCCCGCGGCCTGCAGCCGGTCGGACAGCTGTCGTGAATCCGCAACACTGTCGGTTCCCACGAGTACCGGCCGGCCCTGCGCATGCAGCGCCCCGACCCGTTGCACCACCGCCGCCAGCAGGCTGTCGCGGTCCGCAAACAGGCGGGTGGGCAGGGCCAGGCGCCGGGATGGCCGGTGCAGCGGGATCGCGACCACCTGCATGCCGTACACCGCACGCAACTCGGGGCCCGCCTCGCGCAAGGTGCCGCTGATGCCGCACAGTCGCCAATAACGCTGGAAGAATCGCTGGAACGTGGTCTGTGCCACGGTTTCGGTCTCCGGCGGCGGGCTCAGGCCTTCCTTCAGCGCCACCAGGGTATGCAGGCCGCGCGACCAGACGCGTCCCGGCGCGACGCGGCCGGTGACGTCGTCCAGCAGTTCGATCGCGCCTTCGCGCACCAGGTAATGCGTGTCGCGTTCGAACACGTGCAGCGCGGCCAGCGCGGTGACGACCGCTTCGCGCCGGTAGCGCGGCCGTCGCCAGGGCCCGTCCAGCGCCGACGCCAGCTGTCCCAGCCGGGCTTCACCCGCCTCGGTCAGCGCCGCGTGGCGGTCGCGTGGCCGCACCGTGAAGTGCTGCGGCGCGTCGAGCTTGCGTGCCAGTGCCAGCGCCTGCCACAGGAAGGCGCGCCGCGCGGCATGCGGGGCGGCCTGCGACAGGATCAGCGGCACGTCGGCCTCGTCTAGCAGGATGCTGTCGGCCTCGTCGAGCAAGGCCATGCACAGGCCCTGCATCAGCGGCGGCGTCGCGCCAGCGCCTGCGCCCAGCCCGCGGGCCGCCTGGCGGTAGCGATGCTGCGGCCCCAGCGCCTGGCGATCGCGCAGGAAGTCGAAGGCCAGGTCCTTGGCGGTGGCGTAGACGACGGGGTGCCGGTAGCTGTCGCGTCGCGCCTGCGGGTTCATGCCGGCGTCGGCCAGCGCGGCCACGCCTATGCCCAGCGCATCGAACAGCGCAGCCATCTGGCGGGCGTCGCGGCCGGCGAGGTAGTCGTTGGCGGTCACCACGTGCACGCGGATGCCGGCCAGCGCCGCCACGGCGGCCGCGATGGCGATCGCCAGGGTCTTGCCTTCGCCGGTGGCCATCTCCGCCATGTGGTTGTCGAGCAGCGCGCCGGCCGCCATCAGCTGCGTCTCGCGCGGCGTCAGGCCCAGCACCTCGTGGGCACAGGCCGAGACCACGCCCAGCGCGCGCGCCGTGACCCCGGCGCGCAGGCCCCGGCGACGCAGCTCGGCGCGCAACGCGCCCAGCGCGGCCGGCCGCTGCTGCGCCGGCAGCGCGCGCCATTGCGCGGCGTGGGGTGCGCTGGCGCGGGCCAGCGCGCGGCAGCGGGCCAGCGCCGCTCGCCAGGCCAGGCCGCGCGCCGGTGGCGCCTTGTCGGCGTCGCCGCGTTGCGGGTACGGTCCCCACACCGGACCGGGTGCCGGCAGCAGGTGGACCAGGTCGCGGGTCATGCGCGCGTGCCCGCCTACTGCTGCGGGTTGAAGCGGCGCACCACGGTGCGTGCCAGTGCGTTCGCCCATTGCAGCACCAGCGGCGCGGCACCGGCATCGAAACGCACCCAGGCCCGTTCGCCGATGCGCTGCAGGCTGCCGGCGGCGTCGGCGCCGAGCTGGACGTCGAGCACGACGACCGGTTCGCGCGCCGTCAGGTGGTCGGCGTCCGACGGATCGGTGACGATGTCGCCGCCATGGCGGTCGGCCAGTGCCGCGCTGGACAGCTGCGACACCGCGGCCCGGCTGTTGCGCAGCACCGTGGCCGCGTGCCGCACGCCGGGGCTGGTGCTCAGCCGCACCGAGACCGGGCCCGCGGCATCGTCGAGGTCGCCGACGCGGGTCTCGGGCACCGCGACCCGCACGATCGGGGCCGATCCGTCGAGCAGGTGGCCGAACAGGTGGCCGCGCAGCAGGAACTGCCCCGACAGGTCATGGGTCTGCGGCAACACCAGGCGGCCCGAAACCTGTGCGCGCACCGTCAGCAGGTCGATGCGTTCGCGCAGCCGCGCCAGCGCGGACTGCGCCGCCAGCAGTTCGGCGCGGGTGTCGGCGCCGCGCGTGGCGTCTCCGCCGGCCTTGTGGCCCGGAAGGGCCTGCATCAGCTCGGCCTCGAGCGCGCGCACCCGGGCCGCCTGGCGCGCATGTTCCGACTCCAGTTGCGGGCTGGACAGTTGCAGCACGATGTCGCCGGCCTGCAGCTGCGCACCGTCGCGCGCGAGCTGGGATTCGACGAAACCCGCCTCCTCGATGCGCAGCTGGGTGCGGTCCGGCGGCCAGGCCACGCCCATGACGACGGTCGAGCGGGGCCAGGGCAACACGGCCAGCAGCACCACCAGCGCGGCGCCGCCCAGGCTCACGCGGCGCCAGCGCCGGGTGCTGCCGTGTTGCGACAGGGCCGCGCGGCGCAGCTGCGACAACACCCGGTGCACCGGCCGCAGCAGCACCTGCCAGCCCAGCAGCAGCGCGGCCGAGACGCCGAACACGAAGGCGAGCTGCCCGAGCCAGAACACCGCCAGGGTCGCGATGACCAGCAGCATCAGCCAGGACAGCGGCGCATACGCGGCCAGCCACTTGGTCTCGCCGCGGGCCACCGGCATGGCGTCGGTGCGCGGGCCGCCGACCAGGCGCCGGCGCAGCTGGTCCATCCACCATTGGCGGCTGCGCGGGCCCAGGTTGGGCAGGCCGAGCGAGTCGCACAACACGTAATACCCGTCCAGGCGCTGCAGCGGATTGCCGTTGAACAGCAGTGTCGAGACACCGGCCACGACCACCACCACGAAGGCGATGTCGCGTGCCAGGCCATCGTCCAGCCACGTCCACAGCAGCAGGGCCAGCGCGGCCAGCGCCAGTTCGGTCAGGATGCCGGCCGCGCTGACGGCGACGCGGGCGCGGCGCTCGGGGAAACTGGTCGCGGCCGAGGCGTCGACATACGGCACCGGCATCAGCAGCATCAGCGTCACACCGGCCTGGCGCACCTGGCCGCCCCAGCGCCGCACCGCCAGGCCATGCGCGATCTCGTGCACCAGCTTGATCGGCAGGTAGGCCAGCGCCGCGAACAGCACGAAACGCGGACTGGCCATCCAGTGCTGGCCGTATTCCCACAGCCGCGTCGCCTGTTGCAGCAGCAGCGTGCACGCCACCAGTTGCAGCGCGATCCAGCACCACAGCGCCGCACGCGAGAACAGCAGGTGCTGCAGCGGCTCGAGCCGGCGCAGCAGCGGCGCGGGGTTGCCCAGCGGGATGCGCCAGGCCAGCAGGTTGGCGCGTCCGCGCGGCCGCGCGACCGTGTCGAGGTGCGGCAGCATGGCGTCGAAATCGGCCGCTTCGTCGAACTGCACCAGCGCCGCCTCGCGCAACTGCGCCAGCAGCTCGATGACCTCGTCCTGCGTGGCGGCCTCCTCGTCGCGCTGCAGCGACAGGTCCCACAGCTGCTGCACCGTGCGGCGCCCGTCCAGGCGCGCGGCGATGCCGTAGGCGGCCCGGTTGAGCCGCACGCTGCGTCCGCTGCCGGGGTCGGCCATCAGGTACCAGGTCTCGCCGCGCAGTTGCTGCCGGCGCAGCCGCAGCTGGCTCGACAGGCGCGGGCGCAGCCCGGCGACCCGGTGCCAGCGGTTGCTGTGCACGCTGCTCACGCGCGCGCTCCCGGGGGCCGGTTCATCCTATCCATGACCACCATGCCAGCCGCGCGCGCGCCGCGAGGCGGCCGAGCCAGGTCCACAGCAGCGGCTGGCGACCGACCACGATCTCGGCGCGTCCGATCAGGCCGGGCCGCAGTTCCTGCGTGGCCGCGCGCAAGCGGGCCCGGACCTCGAACACGTTGCGTCCCTCGACCGCGCGCGCCAGCGGCGTCACGCGTTCGACCTCCAGCGCCTGCCCGTGCCAGGGCAGCGCCGAGACGACGAGTTGCCCCGGCTGACCCGGCCGGACGCGGGCGATGTCGGTCTCGTCGACCTGCACCACGACCCGGTAGCCGTCGGTGCTGGCGAGCGTCAGCAATGCGTCGCCCTGGCGCACCGGTGCGCCGATCGACTGGCTCAGGTCGCCTTGCACGACCAGGGCATCGAACGGGGCCGTGATGCGGCTGCGGCTGCGCAGCTGCTCGATCAGTTCGAGCTGGGCCTGGGCCTCGTTGACACGTGCGAAGCTGGTGGAGGCGCCGACCCGGTCGGACTTGGCCATGGCCGCGGCATAGGCGTTCTCGTGTTGCGCCAGCTGGCTGATCCAGCGTTCGCGTTCGAGCTGCAGGTCCTCTTCGATCAGGTCGACCAGGGGTTCGTCCTGCCGGACCCGGTCGCCCGGGCGGACGTGGGCGGTCTTGATGAAACCGTCGGCGGGCGCGGACACCACCCGCTGCTGCGCGCCTTCGACCCGCGCGCGACCGCCGACGGCATGTTCCAGCGGCACGGCGGCGATGAACAGCAGCGCCAGCGCCGCCGCGGCCAGCGCCGTGCGCCGGGTGCGGTGTCCGGGTTCGCGCAGCGAGGCCCACGCGCGGGCCACGGCCTGGCGCGCCCGCCGGTGCCAGGGCTGCTCGCTGCGCGCCATCCAGCGCAGCGCCGGCGCCGCGAGCAGCAGCAGTTGTTCGAGTCGCCGCATCTGCTGCGCGTCCGCGGGCGGGCCGTGGTGGCGTTCGACACAGACGGCCGCGAACGGTTCGCCGTCGAATCCCAGCGGCAGCGTCGCCACGCTGCCGCCCACCAGGCGCTGCAGCAACCGGTGTTCCAGCACGATCGCCTGGGTATCGGTGTCGTCGTCGGACGGCGCGCCGTGACAGGCCAGTGGCATGGCCTGTTCGATGGCCTCGTCCATGGCGCCGATCACCTGCGCGGCCGGCTCGGCCTGCGGCTGGGACGGGTCCAGGTCGGTGCTGGCGATCAGCCGTGTGCGCGCGCCTTCGCGCAGGCCGAACGAGACGCGGTCGAACTGCAGGTCGTGCGCCAGCGCGGCCACCATGCGATGGGCCGCCGACGCCAGCGAATTCGCCGACAGCAGCTCGGCATACAGTGCCAGCGCAGCCTGCGCGCCGGCTTCGTCGGTCGGGGCCTCAGCCACCGCAGCCGGGCCTGTGCACGGGTCGGCAGGCAAGGGGGCGCAGCAGGGTCTTCGCTAGGGTGGGCATCGGCGGTATCGGAAGGGGCGGGGATCAGGCCCGGATCGTGCTAGCGGGCCTGTACGGCACGCCAGGGCGGTGTCGGAACGTCGGCCCGTCTTCACAGCCTGTGATTCTAGTGGGCCGATGCCGGAAATCGGCGCATGATGCACCGGATCGGGGCGCATGGGGCGGGCGAATCATGCTCATGGTTTGTTCTGATGTGAGCGGTTCGTGATGCCGTTATGCTGGATTGCGTTGGAGTATGTTCGCATGAACGATAAAGAAACTGGAGTTGCACCATGTACAAACGAATCCTGATGGCCTACGACGGTTCCGAGGCCGGCCAGAACGCATTGCTCGAATGCCAGGACCTGATGCAGTGGACCGGCGCGGCCCTGACGCTGGTGGCCGTGATGCCGCACCACATCGACTTCATCGGCGCCGAGGGCGGCTTCTACGACCCGCAGATCACCGAGCGCGAGAAGGAGAACTACAAGCGCATCCTCGAGCAGGGCCTGCAGGTGCTGTCCAAGGCCGGATTCGCGGCCAACGGCGAGGTGCTGGTGGGCGAGACCATCAGCGAGATCACCAACTACGCCGCCAAGATCGAAGCCGACCTGATCGTCGTTGGCCACAAGCACCTCGACAGCTGGGCCGCGCGCTGGTGGCGTGGCTCGAGCTCCAGTGCGCTGATCGAACAGGCGCATTGCAGCGTGCTGGTGGCGATCACGAAATAGTGAACTAATACCGCCTTAGGGTTTTGTGAGGATTGCGCTAAGCAGTTCTTAATAAGGCCACGAAACACCTCTTCCTAGACTGCCGGCACGGTTGTGCGGTTGTGTCGGCGTTGTCGCGCCGGGCCGCACGAACCCGGATGACAGACCTCGGGTCTGGGAAGGATTTTTCGTGAACAACAACCCACTGGAACAACAACAACTGGCGCTGGCGCAGGGTGTCGGGCGCGTCGACCTGTACGGCAGCATCCACAAGGCCTTGCGCATGATGATGTGCGACACGCTGGTCGCGCTCGGGCGTGTCGACATCGACGACGACCGCGAGGTCGTGCGTTGCGTGCAGCGCGTGTTCGATCTGCTCGAGGTCTGCCATGCGCACCTGAGCCACGAGAACCGCTTCGTGCATGTCGCCATGCAGGCGCGTGCCGAAGGCAGCAGCGACGCCGCCGCGCGCGAGCATGCCGGGCAGGAGCGCCACATCGTGCAACTGAGCCGCATGGCCGGCGCGCTGGTCAAGTCCGAGGCCGGGCAGCGCGGCCTGCAGCTGTCCGCGCTGTACCGGGCGCTGTCGCTGTTCGTGGCCGAGAACTTCCAGCACATGGCCGAGGAGGAGACCTGCCACAACCCGGTGTTGTGGGCGCATTACAGCGACGCCGAACTGATGGACCTGCACGACGAACTGGTCGCATCGATCGCGCCGCCCGAGATGCTCGCCACCATGCGATGGATGATTCCAGCCTGCAACCCGTCGGAACGGGCGGAGATGTTGTCCGGCATGCAGGCGCAGGCGCCGCAGGCGGCGTTCGAGGCGGTGCTCGACACCGTGCGGCCGCACCTGGACGACCGCGAATGGGCCTTGCTCGCGCAGGCGCTGGGCCGGGCGCCGCAACCGGGACTGGTCGGCGCCTTCGGCTGACATGCCCGGTGTCGTGGTCGACCGGGCCGGCGCGGCGGTTTCAGCCGGCCTGGTCGATCAGCTCGAGCCGGTGCGGCACCAGCAGCCGGAACCGCCCGCGTCCGGTCTTCTCGATCCGGATCGAGGCCGCGTGTTCGGCCAGCCGGCGCTGCAGCAGCAGCAGCCGCGCCTCCAGGTTGTCGGTGAGGTCGGGCAGTCCGATGTCCGGGTCCAGGCGCAGCTCGCGGTTCGAGAACTCGCAGCGGCCGACCCGCACATGCTCGGTCACCAGCTTCCAGAAGATGGCTCCGGCCACGCCCTTGATCAGGTAGCTGTCGTCGATGAACACGCTGTTGTTGAGCTGGTACCGCTTGATCCGGAGCACGGTGCCGCCGCTGGTGCGGCGCCGCGGCGCATCGGGCGCCGGTTCGGGTTCGTCGCGCGCATCGCTGCTGTCGCGCATCAGCTGCAGCGCCGCGCCCAGGTGGGCGGCCAGCGTGACCAGCATGTCTTCCTGTTCGTAGTCGAAATGCAGGTCGAGCGCACTTTCGACGAACAACGCGCCCAGGACCCGTTCGCCGAAAAGAATGGGTACCGCCATCTGGCTGTGGGGTTCGAGCAGCCCGGGATAGGGTATGTCCGTGTCCAGCGGCAGCTGGGGGTTGTTGGAGCGCCAGCTCGAACGCACCGCACGCTGGTACAGGTAGGCGGTGGTCATGTAGCCGATGCGCACCGGCGTGCGTTGTTCG